>CAKZIH010000367.1 GCA_936931335.1 uncultured Nostocoides sp.
GGGCGCCCAGGCCGCGCCGGCGCCGACCGGCGGACCCGCCCCGGCCCCCGCGCAGGTGTCGGTATGAAGTCCTTCCGGCACGGTCTGGTCCTCGGCAAGTTCTATCCCCTGCACGCCGGTCACGAGCACCTGATCCGCACCGCCAACCGGGAATGCGAGCGGGTCACTGTCGAGGTGTTGGCCAGCCGGGTCGAGTCCATCCCCGCGAGCGCGCGCGTGGACTGGATCCGCGAACTGCATCCGCAGGCGCGCGTGGTGACCGGGATGGACGAGGCACCGGTCGATTTCGCGGACCCCGCGATCTGGGACCTACATATGCCGGTGATCGAAGAATTGTTGGACGCCCCGGCCGATGTGGTGTTCAGCAGCGATGAGTATGGCGCCGAACTTGCGCGCCGGCTCGGGGCTACCTGGCGCCAGGTCGACCCCGGCCGCAGCGCACTGACCGTCTCCGGGACCGCAATCCGCGCCGACGTGCCCGGCCATTGGTGGGCGCTGTCCGCGCCGGTGCGGCAGTGGTTCTGCCGCCGGGTGGTGGTCGTGGGCGCGGAGTCCACGGGCACCACCACCCTCGCCGAAACCCTGGCCCGGCACTATGGCGTCCCCTGGGTGCCCGAGTATGGCCGCGAATGGACGGTATGCCGCCCGGGTGGCCTCACCGAGCCCTGGCATACGGCCGAGTTCGACCTGATCGCCGCGGAGCATGCGCGCCAGGAGGTGGTGGCGATGCGGCATACCCCCATGCCGTTGGTGATCTCCGATACCGATGTGCTGGCCACCACGATCTGGCACGAGCGCTATCTGGGGGCCTCCAGCCCGTCGGTGTTGGCGCGCGCGTCAAGCTGGCAGCCGGATCTCTACCTGCTCACCGGCGACGAGATTCCCTTTGTCCAGGATGGGATGCGCGACGGCGAGGCCATCCGACACGACATGCACGGCCGCTTCCGGGAGGTGCTCGCCGCGGGGGAAGTTCCCTGGCTCGAGGTGCGCGGCGACCCGCCGACCC
>CAKZIH010000368.1 GCA_936931335.1 uncultured Nostocoides sp.
ACGTCAGGGAGCCACACCCACTCCCCAAACCCCACCACTCCACGGGACTCTTACAAGGTCCGCATCGCCGGGCGAAGACCTAGCCAGCTCAATGGTGGCTCTTACGCTCGCCGGAGAAGACGTCGCGGCTTGCGCTGCCTCAGCTGTGGCGAGCAACTTCTCGTAGAGCAACTCGATCTGCTGCATAGTCATCGCTGGCCAGATAGCGCCCATCTGCCACGCGTTCATGGCATCCACCGACGCTCTTGAGGGTTGCTGACACTTCACAGAGAGCCGACTAAGAAAGTCCGCAAGTTGACGACCCTGAACTCCGAAGGCGCGAATCCTGCGCTTCAGCTCGTCGGTTGCCTGGGTCGGGTCTGAGAAGAACTGCGTCGTTGCTCGGTCTTCCGACGGCGGCCCTTCGAGCCACACCTCGAACTCGGACGATCCGACGATGCCTGCTTCGTGAGCCAACTTGTAGGAGTCGCATAGGCGGTGGACGGCATGCCCAGTGCCGCAGATTTTCGCGGCACTCCAGGAGCCGCGGTCGCGAGTCTTCAATTGAGCGAACCGATAGCCACCGACCGTGACCAGAGCCAGGTCCTCAACGTGCTCGCAAACAACGGCTAGAAGGTCCGCGTCCACGAGCGACTCGAGCCATGCCCTAACCGCCAACTTGGCTTGCCACCGAAATCGCTCGAAGGTCGACACGCCGACTTGTGATGCGGGCATGCGGGCGAACGCGGTGAGCGCAGTGTGGGCCGAGTCCGTAGGGGCATCACCCATCGGCGTCCTCGCCGTCTTGAGCGCCACTGGCCTCCGTGTATCGAGCAAGGGCCCACTTCCGTTGTTGGATGGCGACCTGCAGATCCACGCGTTGTCTCTTCTTTACGTCCTCCCGAGCCGCGACCGCCTCCAACTCCTCGACTTCGGCTCGCAGCCGGTCCCGCACGCGGTCGTGTATCTGGCGGCAGCGTTTGCTGCAGAAGAGTTTGGACCGGCCGGCGCCCTTGGTGGTGGGCCAGGTGCACTTCTCCGAGCACGTGGGGTTAAGGCACCGGTATCCGTCGGCCTCTAGCTGGACGCACTCATCGAGCATCTGGATGACGCGCTCAACCGTGGCATCGGGGTCCCTGCCCATGAGGGTTTGAAGCGAACGGGTCATGCGGACGAATCGTCCTTCTCGCCGATGGTCAGCCGCAGACCGTGTGGTCGGCTTGGTGGGCCGCCTCGTCTGAAGTGTAGGTGGCTGCGTCATAGCT
Organism: uncultured Nostocoides sp.; assembly: GCA_936931335.1. GTDB lineage: Bacteria > Actinomycetota > Actinomycetes > Actinomycetales > Dermatophilaceae > Nostocoides_A. The sequence continues at coordinate 1,245 of CAKZIH010000368.1, forward strand.
TCCCGCTTCACAACGTCACCATACGGGAAACTATGACGAGTCGACGTGACCTGCACAGATGTTCTTCCGAAGCGTCCCGGTGGATAGGCGTAGACGATCCCCAGCAAGTGAGAGTGGACGCCGCGCAGCAAGTCAACGCAAGCCGGGTTCAACGCGGAGGCAACCGCGCGCTCAAGAATCGCACGATCATGCTCCAGATCATCGAGGAGATCGATGACATCATCACCCCCAAGGACAAGGACGAGTCGAGAGCCCAGCTCTCTGCGGCATACATCCGCTTGGGCCAGGCGCAACGCGACCACGCCAACGTCGCCGAAGCCCACCGTGCCCTCGAGCTCGCCCGACAGGGCAACGTCGTTCGCTTCCCGGGAGCCGCTGTCGCCGGCTCCAAGCGATCCGGGACAGCGATCCCGCCACCGTCGACGATGTCGTCACCGCCCTCGATGCGTGGCTCCACGTACCCGCCCGGGAGTCAGTGGCCCGAGTCACCGGCCAGCGCTCGGGTAGCCTGACCATTGACGCCCACCCTTGCGAGGGAACGGGAAGTGACCCCCAAGATCTCCTGCCGGACGACAGGGCCTGGGGGGTCGCGCACACCACCCCCAGACGCGCCATGACCGCGGCCCTCCCGGTGTGGGTAATGCCACGCCCTGCGGAGTCGATCGAGTCCTGGCTCGAGCACCTCGCCGACGCCAACGGCCTGACCACCGCCCAGCTCCTCACCGCCACGGGTGGCGGACGCGCCGGCAACCGCTACCTCACCCTCGCCCCGCCCCCGGAGCCGATCACCCGGCTCGCTGCTCTCGCCCGCGTCGACGAAGAAGACGTGTATGTCGCCACCCTCGCCGCCTTCGACGGGTCCGCCCTCGACCTCACCGGCCTGGACCCGGTCGATCGGCACTCCTACCGGCAGGTTGCCGCGCGCGGCAAGGGCACCCGCGCACGGCATGCAGATCTGCCCGACCTGCCTCGCCGAGCACGGCGCCTGGCAGGCCGCGTGGCGGCTCCTCACCGTCACCACCTGCACCCAACACCAGCCACTCCTCGTGACCCGGTGCCCCTCGTGCCAGCGACCGTTCCGAGACCAGCGCCACTCCCACCTGCGCCGCGTCGGCGCCGCGACCGTGGGCGGGAACCCGCTCGGTGCCGGCCCAACCAAACAGTGTCACCACGACCTCACCACCACGCCCACGACGCGCGCCAGCGACGACCTCTTGGCCCTGCAGACCCGCGTTGACACCGCCCTGGCCGTGCAGGAGGTGACCGTCCTCGGACAGGCTGCCAAGCCAGGGACCCACCTCTCAGACCTGCGCCATCTCACCACGCTCCTGCTCCACCTCGCCGGGCAGCCCGGCGAGGTGGAGCTGGAGTCATGGGTGGTCGACCTGGCCGAGGAAGCCGACGCCCGTAGCGGTGATCGAGGACCGCGCTGGGGGCAGCGCCCAACCGAACGGCCCAGGCTGCGCGCTCAAGCGTTGGCGACGGCCGACGGCATACTCACCGCCCCCGACATCGACACGGCTGCTGCCCGCCTGACTCCCTGGACCGAGCTGGCCCCGTCCACCAACGACGGCCCGCTCGGGTGGCTCGCCGACCGCACCGTCATGACGCCCACCCTGACCCACCTGGTCATGTCCGCCCGCGCCCCGCACCGGCGTCTGTCCCACCACCTCGACACCCACCTCGGAGGGCGTATGCGGATCAACCTCACCCTCATCCCACAGGTCATCCCGCACGCCCAGTACCTCGAGCACCTCGGCGGCGCCTCCACCTCCGGCGAAGACACCGTGCGGCTGTTCGCGTCCCTGTCGCTGGCGCGGATGCACCCAGACGTGACCTCGTGGGCCGCGGCCGCCGAAGCGCTCAACATGCCCGGCCCGATGGGAGTGCGCTGCGCCCGCGCCTGCTCGGCCACCATGCTCATTGGCGCGGACGAGTGGAAGAGCCGGATCTGGCGGGCTGGCGAAGAGACCGAACGGCGCGACTACCGAGCCACCGAAGCCAAGATCAACCACCGGCTCGGCATGACCCGCTGGTTCGACGAATGGGCCAGGCGCAACCGCCCTGAGGCCCGCTACGGCGACCACGACCTCGGGCTCACCTGGCAGTGGGCCCACGTCGCCCACGCCCACCTCGACCTCTCACCCGTCTGGCGAGGGAGGAAGCCGACGGCGAAGGACCGCGCCCTGGCTATGACAGGTTGATTCGGCCCCGTCGTGACGGCCTGATCCGGCCCCACGTG
>CAKZIH010000369.1 GCA_936931335.1 uncultured Nostocoides sp.
GATCTTCGCGGCCTGTTCGGCCGCGGCGCGGGCGCTCTCCGCGGCGGCGAGCGTGGACCCGGCGGCGGCGACCTGCTCGGCCAGCTCGCGTTCCTGCTCCCGGGCGGTGCGGGCCTGGGCGAGCAGTTCCTGCGGATCGCGGCCGGTGGTGGTTTCGTCCTCCTGGTCGGCGGCAAGCAGTCGCATCCGCTCGGCCGCCAGGGAGCGGACGCTCTCCAGGCGCTCGCGGGTGGTGCGCAGGGCGACCCAGCGGTCGCGGAGCTCGACCAGCACGGGGGCGGCCGCGGCGGCCTCCTGCTCCAGCTGCCGCACGGCCTCGCGGGCTGCGCCCATCCGCTGCTCCACCTCGGCGCGGCGGGTCAACAGCGCGGCTTCGTCGGCGCTCTCCTGCTCCATGGCGGCGGTCAGTTGCGCCAGGTCGTCGGCGAGCAGCCGCAAGCGGGCGTCGCGGGCCTCGGCCTGGATGACTGCGGCCTTGCGCGCCGCCTCGGCCTGACGGCCCAGCGGTCCGAGCTGACGGCGGATCTCGCTGGTCAGGTCGGCGACTCGGGTGAGGTTGGCCTCCATCGTTTCCAGCTTGCGCAGCGCGCGTTCCTTGCGCTTGCGGTGTTTGAGGACCCCGGCCGCCTCCTCGATAAATCCGCGGCGTTCCTCCGGGGTGGCCCGCAGCACGGTGTCGAGCTGGCCCTGGCCGACGATGACATGCATCTCGCGCCCGATTCCGCTGTCGGACAGGAGTTCTTGGATGTCCAGCAGGCGACAGCTGGTGCCATTGATGGCGTATTCGGAGCCGCCCCCGCGGAACATCGTCCGCGAGATCGTCACCTCGGTGTAGTCGATCGGCAACGCCCCATCGGTGTTGTCGATGGTCATCGTCACCTCGGCGCGCCCCAGCGGCGCCCGGCCGGCGGTGCCGGCGAAGATCACGTCCTCCATCTTGCCGCCGCGCAGGGACTTTGCGCCCTGCTCCCCCATCACCCAGGCGAGCGCGTCCACGACATTCGACTTGCCGGACCCATTGGGCCCGACGATGCAGGTCACCCCCGGCTCGAGGCGGAAGGTCGTCGCCGAGGCGAACGACTTGAAGCCCCGCAGAGTCAGGGTCTTGACGTACACAGGGGCTCTCTCGATGGCGGGCAGGGCCCGATCACCCTAACCGGCACTTCCGACCGGGCCGCACTTCCCACGCGCGCGACGCTGGTCACTGGCGGGTGCGAGTCACTCCGGGGTGGCAGCGGCGATCGCCTCGTGGTGGCGGATCACTTCGGCGATGACGAAGCCGAGGAACTTCTCCGCGAACTGCGGATCCAGGCCCGCGTCATTCGCCAGCGAGCGCAACCGGGCGATCTGGCGCTCTTCGCGCGCCGGGTCGGCGGGCGGCATACCGCGTTCGGCCTTGAGCGCGCCGACCTGCTGGGTCGCCTTGAAGCGTTCGGCGAGCAGGTGCACCAGCGCCGCGTCGATATTGTCGATGCTGGCCCGCAAGCGGGCCAGGTCCTCGGGGGGTTCGCCGGCCGTCACCGTGGCATCGTATGGCGCTACCCCTCGCGGGCGATCGCGTTTCCCGTATGCCGGTTGCCCGCCTCCGCGCGGGATGGTTCAGCGCTCGCGGAAGCCCTGGTAGTTGCCAGTCGCAGCGGTGCGGATCGGGTCCGAGACCGCGTCCACCCGGCCGGGACGTCCGTCAGCGGCGCCGTCCCCGCGCAGGGCGTCGAGCAGCGCGTCCAGCGCCTGGGACGGACCCTCGGCGCAGACCTCCACCCGTCCGTCGTCGGTGTTGCGGGCGTAGCCGGTCAGTCCCAATTCCAGTGCCCGGGAGCGGGTCCAGCAGCGGAAGCCCACCCCCTGCACGCGGCCGGAGACGAAGCAGACGAGGCGAGCGGTGTCCGGCATACCGGCACGTTATCCGGGCGCTCACCCGCGTGGCTCCCAGGGGCTGTCGGTGCTCATCCCTAGCGTGTGTGCTGTCCGAGCGAATGACCGCAAGGAGGTGCCCGATGACCACCTATGCCGCCCGTTCGCGCGCGCGTACGCCCGGTGGGCCCACCGGGCGCGTCCCATCCGATCGAATTCAGGCCGATTCCGCACAGTCCAGCTCATCCAGCGGCCGGCCGTCGGGACGTCTGGGCGGGCTGGACGGACTGCGCGCGTTAGCAATCACCGCGGTTGTCGTCTACCACCTGAACCCGGCCTGGCTGCCGGGCGGTTTCCTCGGGGTCGACATCTTCTTCGTCATCTCCGGCTTCCTGATCACCACCTTGCTCCTCGGCGAGCACGCGGCGACCGGGCGTCTGGACCTGGGGAGCTTCTGGCTGCGTCGCGCCCGGCGCCTGCTGCCGGCCCTGTTGCTCTGTCTGCCGGTCAGTGTCCTGCTCGCGCGCGTGGCCGAGGCCGATCTGCTCGTGGGCATCGGACGGCAGGTGCTCGGGGCGCTCACCTTTTCCAGCAATTGGCTGGAGATCGCGGCCGGGGCGGACTACTTCAATGCGACCTCCCCGCGCCTGTTCATGAACCTGTGGTCGTTGGCGGTCGAGGAGCAGTTCTATCTGTTTTGGCCGTTGGTCACCTGGGCCCTGATCCGCTGGGTCGGCGATGCCCGGGTGCGCACCGGCATCGCCGTCGCCTGCGCGTTCGCCTCCGCGCTCGGTATGGGGTTGCTTTTCGACGCGCAGGCCGGTGGCACCCGGGTCTATTACGGCACCGACACCCACCTCGCCGGATTGATGACCGGGGCGGCCCTGGCCTTTTGGTATGCCGGGAGCGGCCATGCCCGCCTGCGCAGCGCGCGCTTCGTGCAGTACCGGACCCGACTCATCATGGGCGCCGGGTTGGTGCTGGCTGCGAGCCTGTGGTGGCTGGACGAGTCGCGGGCCGTGACCTTCCGCGGTGGGCTCGCGCTGGCCGGGGTGGCCACCGCGGTGCTGATCGCGTGCGCGGTGGGCGGCGGAACCTTCGGGCGGGTGATCGACCTGCCGCCGCTGGCGTGGGTGGGGTCACGCTCATACGGGATCTATCTGTGGCACTGGCCGGTCATCCTGCTGGTGAGCGCCGACTGGCCGACTACGCCCGGCGCGCCCGGCTTCCTGACCAACCGGGCCTGGTGCGTCCTGGTGACCCTGGCGCTGGCGGATCTGTCCTATCGCTTTGTGGAGACCCCCGTGCGCCGGTATGGCTGGGCCGGCGCCTGGCGGCGGGCGACGGATCGCCTTGCTCGACTCCTGCGACGGCCGGTGGAGCAATGGTTGCGCGCGATCGCCGCACTCGTCGTCGCCGCCACCGCTCTGGTGATCCTCACTGCCCCCGCGCAGACCTCCACGGAGCGCATGCTCACCGCCAACGCCAAGGCCGCCACGCCGACCGCGAGCACCCCGAGCCCTGCGCCCACGCCGACCCGGCCCAAGGATGCGGGCTTCACCATGCCGACTGGGGCGGAGATCGACGCCTTCGGCGACTCGATGCTCGTGGGCAGCGTCCCGGCGATGCGCTACTACTTCCCGGGGATCCGGCTTGATGCCAAATCCAAC
>CAKZIH010000370.1 GCA_936931335.1 uncultured Nostocoides sp.
CAAGGCGCCGATCGCCTTGTCCACCGCGTTGTGCCGCCCCACGTCCTCGGCATGGGCACGCACCCGGCCCTGGGCGTCGAAGATCGCCGCGGCGTGCGTGCCGCCGGTGCGCGCGTGCAGCCGCTGGCCGGTATGCAGTTCGCTCGCCATGGTGGCGACAAGCGCCGGGGTGAGCAGGGCGGGGATCGCGGCCAGGCCGGCAGCCGGGAGCTTGTCGCGCAGGGCGTCGATCGAGGCGCTGCCGCAGACTCCGCAGGAGCTATTGGTGACCCCGAGCCGGGTGGCCCGGGCGAGCTTCTGGCGCGCGGCCTCGGTGAGGTCGAGATCGATGACGTTGTAGGTATTGCTCGACAGGCCCTCGGGTCCGGTAACGACCGCTCCGGCGCAGTAGCGCGCCTGGCGCAGATCAGTGGCCGCGGTGATGACCCCCTCGGCCAGCAGGTAACCGTGGACCAGGTCGATATCGGCCCCGGGGGTGCGCATGGTGACGGTGATTACCGTTCCCCCACACCGGACTTCAAGGGGTTCTTCGACCGCCACGACATCCGCGCGCGTGGTGCGGGTGGCGGGATCGCCATACGCGATCCGGGTGACGGGCAGACGTGTTGTGACTCGACCCACGGGGTTACCAGGGGCCGTAGGGGCCCATCGCCGCCCCGCCGCGACCGGTGACCTGATCCAGCGCCGGCTTGACGTCGGCGAGGTACACCGCCCCGGCGATGACCGCGATCAGCCCGAAGAGGTTGAGCGGGCTGAAGAGCATGACGAGCCCGATGGCGACCGCGGCGCCCAATAGGAGTGTCCAGAACTGTTTGGTGCGCTTGCCGGCGGCGACGAAGGCGTCGGGACGGCGGCGGAGCGCGTCGACGAGCGCAAAGCCCTCCAGCCCCAGGGCGCCCACCCCGAGGGCAAGGAGCACCACGCTCTGGACCGTCTCGAACATGGCTCAACGATACGTGCCCGGACGCGGGTGGCGCAGGTCACGCTGTCTGAGTTTGCACTTTGCTTGCTCCAGCAAGCACACTGGACTCATGAGCCGGAATCCGCTGGGCGACCTGAGCCAAGGCCTGGGTGACTACTTGCGCGAGCAGCGCGAGAGCGCCCGCCTCTCGGTGCGGCAGCTCTCGGACCTGGCCGGGATCTCGAATCCCTATCTCTCCCAGATCGAACGCGGCCTGAAGCGCCCGAGCGCCGAGATCCTCGGCCGGCTCGCCAAGGGCCTGGAGGTGTCTGCCGAGTCCCTCTATGTCCGCGCCGGACTGCTGGAGTCGGATGCCGGGGTGAGCGCCGGTGACACCGACACCCGCCGCGCGATCACCGCCGACCCGTGGCTGACCGACCGGCAGAAGTCCACCCTGCTGGACATCTACGACAGCTTCGTCGGCGACGACCCGCGCACGGCCGCCCGGGAGTCGGCGGGCTCGCCGCGCATCGCGGCCGGCCAGACCAAAGCCAGCCAGACCAAGGCCAGCCAGACCAAGGCCAGCAAGGCTAAGGCCGGCCAGACCACAACCAAGACCAACCAGAGCCGGACGAGTCGGACCACACCGGCTCGCCCCGAATGACCGCCGGGTCCGCAACGCCCGGCACCCAAGAAAGGCACCACAAATGAGCACTCGCACCAAGACCGCCCGGCGCAACGCCGCCACCAACGGCCCCACCCCCGTCTACGCCTACCTCGGCGTCACCGACCTGGCCATCGAGAAGGTTCGCGAGGTCAGCACTATCCCGGCCCGTCTCCAGGATGCCGCGACCAAGGTCGTCGGCGCCGCCGCGCACGCCCCGGCCACCGCGACCGCCAAGGCCCGCGAGCTCGCCGGTCTGGCCCAGGAGTCCTACCTCGACCTCGCGGTCCGCGGCGAGGAGCTTGTCGAGCGGGTTCGCACCCAGCGCGCCACCCAGGAGCTCGTCGAGCAGGCGAAGGCCACCCGCGCGGTGACCCAGGGCGCCGTCACCACGGCTCGCAACGCCCTCTCCGAGGTCGAGCGTTCCGCGAAGGCCACCGTCACCACCGGTCGCAAGGAGGCCGCCAAGGTTGCCGGGGTCGTCGCCGACACCGTCACCGAGGACGCCAAGACCGTCGCCGATGAGGTCAACAGCGCCACCAAGCGCACCCGCACCGCGGCCAAGCGCACCAGCACCACCGCCAAGAAGAGCACCGCCAAGACCCGCACCGCCACCAAGCGTGCGGCCACCAGCGCCCGCAAGACCGCGGCGGCCAGCACCAAGGCCGCCAGCGACGCGAGCACCAAGGTCGGCACCGAGAAGGACGCCACCGCCAGCGCCTGAGCGCACCCCATACGTTACGGGCCCCGGACGCAGACGCTCCGGGGCCCGTCGGTATGCCCGGACCACGGCTAGGCTCGGCCCTCGTGACCACCCCCGCTGCCCCGCCCGTCCTCACCGAAGCCCCCGTCCTGGCCCATGTGGTGCGCGGGGGCTTCGTCGAATCCGTCCACCGCGCCTCGATATGCGTGAGCGCCCCGGACGGTTCGATCGAGTTGGCGCTCGGGGAGGTCACCTCGCCGACCTTCCCCCGCTCGTCCAATAAGCCGCTGCAGGCGCTGGCCATGGTCCGCGCCGGGCTGGACCTGCCCGATCACCTGCTTGCCCTGGCCTGCGCCAGCCACTCCGGGCTGGACTATCACCTGACCGGGGTGCGCGAGATCCTCGGCGGGGTGGGCCTGGGCGAGGACGCCCTGCAGAACACCCCCGACCTGCCGTATGACGCGAGCGCCCGTGCCGCCGCGCTCGCGGCGGGCCAGCAGCCCACCTCGATCGCCCAGAACTGCTCGGGCAAGCATGCGGCCATGCTCGCGACCTGCCACCTCACCGGCTGGCCCGCCGCCACCTACCGCGAGCCCGATCACCCGCTGCAGCGCAGCATCGCCGAGGTCATCGGCGAAGTCGCCGGGGAGCCGGTCGCGGCGAGCGCCGTGGACGGCTGTGGCGCCCCGGTGATGGCGATCTCGCTGGCCGGCCTGGCCCGGGCATTCGGTCGGCTCGCGGCCGCGGAGCCGACCACCCCCGAGGGCCGGATCGCCACGGCGATGCGCGCCCACCCGGAGTATGTCGGGGGCGAGGGCCGCGATGTCACCGCCCTGATGCAGGGCACCCCCGGCGTGATTGCCAAGGATGGCGCCGAGGCCGTCTATGCCGTGGGCCTGCCCGACGGCCGGGGTATCGCGCTCAAGGTGGCCGACGGCGGACAGCGCGCCCGGCCGGTCATTTTGGCGGCCGTGCTGCGGCGTCTTGGCGTGGCGAGCGACGCGCTGGGCGCACTCGAGGACGCTCCCATCCTCGGTCACGGCGAGCCCGTGGGATCCGTTGTCGCCGTGGGCATCTGACGATGCGCGCCGTGGTGCAGCGAGCCACCTCGGCCGCGGTGAGCGTGGCCGGCGAGGTGGTCGGCAGCTTCACCGGAGCCGGACTGGTGGTCTTGCTCGGCGTCACCCACGAGGACGGCCCCGATGATGTCGCGCTAACCGCCCGCAAGATCGCCCAACTGCGGATTCTGCGCGACGAGCGCTCGGCCGAGGAACTGGGCGCCCCGGTGCTGCTGATCTCCCAGTTCACGCTCTATGCCGACACCCGCAAGGGCCGGCGCCCGTCGTGGAATGGGGCGGCGCCCGGGCCGGTTGCGGAGCCGCTGGTCGCCGCGGTGGGGGCGGCGCTCACGGCATACGGGCTCGACGTGCAGACCGGTGTCTTCGGCGCCGATATGGCGCTATCCCTGGTCAACGACGGCCCGGTCACCATCCTGTTGGACTCGGCCGGCTGATCCCGGCCCGGAGCCCGCGCGTGGCGATCAGGGTCAGGGCGCGACGATCACTGTCTGCGCGGCGGCGATCCCGGCGATTCCGAGCACGGCGTCCACCGGCGTATTGCGCTTGAGCAGGGCCAACCCGATTGGCCCATCTTCGTGATGGCGGGCCACCGAGGTCAGGTGCCCGACGACCCGATCTGCGGCGGTCACCGGCGCACCCTGCTCGGGGAGGGTATGCCCGGACCCGTCCAGGTGCAGGAAGGTGAGGCGCCGCGGCGGCCGGCCCAGGTTGTGAACGCGAGCGATGGTCTCCTGCCCCCGGTAGCAACCCTTGTGCAGATGTACCGCCGTGCGCAGCCAGTCCACCTCGTGGGCGATGGTGCGATGGTCGGTCTCGAACCCCCGCCGCGGGCGCCACGCCGCGACCCGCAACGCCTCCGCCGCCCACTGGCCCGCCAGCGCCCGGTCACCGACCGCGGCGACGAGTTGGTCGCGCGGCACGATGAGTTCACGCCAGGCGCGGCCGGTGGCCGGGTGCTCCATCGGCCCGTATGCCGTGGAGTCCCCCACCACCTGTGGCCACGGGTCCACCCAGGCCGCCACGCCGGTGGGGTCGCCGGCGTGGAACTCGCGCCCGATGGGCTCGCCGAGCACGGCAAACTCGGCGCTGACCAACGCGACCTCGACACGCAACATGAAGCGCATCGAATCCAGCCAGGCCACCAAGGCGGCGCCGGTGCCGGGTTCCACGCTCAGCCAGGTGGTTTCCCCGTCATCAACGAGGTGCAGATCGTGCTCGATGTGCCCCTTCGGCGAGAGGACCAGGGACTCCCGGGAGGTCCAGGGCGCGAGATCGCTCAGGTGCTGCGTGGTCATAGAATGCAACCAGCGCAACCGGTCCGGACCGCTGACCGTAACCACATCGCGGTGACTCAGGTCGACGACGGCCAAACCCTCGGCGAGCAGGCGCTGCTCGCCCGTTGGGTCGCCATAGTGGGCGGCGACCCCGGCCTCCACCCCGTGACCGGCCACCGCGCCGGGCTGCCCAAGCAATGGCGAGCGGGCGGGAGCGGGGTTGGGCACGTCCATACGGCCATTCTCGCAAGTGCCCAGAGGCGGGCGAACGGCCGCCCTACACTGTGCCCGTGTCGCAGGCACACGAGACCCAGCGCACCGCCCGGCCGCGCCGGCGCGGCCGGCGCATCCTGGCCGTCCTGCTCGCGCTGGTGCTGCTGCTGGCCGCTGGGGTGGGCGGCTTCGCCCTCTTCCTCAACTCCAAGGTCGGCAACGTCAAGGTCGACGACTCCCTGCTGCCGGCGGCCGACGGCCATACCGGCTCGGGCAGCGAGCAGGGTAGCGGCTCGGACAATGACGACGACACACCGGCGCTGGTGAGCGGCGCTGGTGACAACTACCTGCTCATTGGCTCCGATGCCCGCCGCGGGGAGAGCGCCAGCCGTAGCGATGTGATCGTGCTGGCCCATGTCACCCAGGCTAAGGACAAGGTCTACCTGATCCATTTCCCCCGCGATCTCTATGTGCCGATCCCGGGTCATGGCAAGGACAAGATCAATGCAGCCTTCGCCTATGGCGGGGGCGCCCTGCTGACCCGGACCATCCAGCAGCTCACCGGGGTGCGCATCGATCACGCCGCCAAGATCGACTTCGAGGGCTTCCAGCGGATGACCGATGCCGTGGGCGGGGTCCGGGTCTGGGCCGAGGAACCCAGCGACCACGGCAGCTTCCAGATCACCAAGGGCTGGAACGACCTCAACGGCGAGCAGGCCCTGGCCTTCGTCCGCGAGCGCCACCAACTCAGCGAGGGCGATATCTCGCGGGGCCGCCGTCAGCAGGCGTTCATCAAGGGCCTCATGGTCAAGACGCTCAGCCCGGGGGTGCTGCTCAACCCGGTCAAGCTCAGCAAGTTCCTGAACGCAGCGACCGACAATATGGTCGTCGATGCGGGCCTGACCCCCAAATACCTGCGCTCCGAGGCGCTTTCGCTGCGCAATGTGCGCGGCGGCGACATCGCCTTCTTGACCGCGCCCTTCTCCGGATATGGTACCGCTCCCAATGGCGGGGCGATCGACTTGCTGGACGAGCGCGGGATGGAAGACCTGCGCTTGGCCCTGCAGGATGACAAGCTCGCGGATTACCTCGCTCAGCACCGCTGAGCGGCCGCGGCGCCGGCTCTATTCGACCCGCTTGAGTTCCGCCGAGGCGTGGCTCTGCAGCGGCTGGCCCACGGCGGCCATGTCCATCGCCCACATGAGGCTGGAGTTGACCAGCCCGTAGAGGCGACTCGCGGAGTTGTACTCCTTGGCGCCAGGGCTGCGCAGCACCCCATCGGTGCGCAGAGTGATCCGGGCCGGCTCCACCGGTCCGAAGTAGAGCTCGAGGATCCCGGTGGGGTGGGTGAGCAGCAGCTCCGCCTCCCCATTCACCATCCGCCAGAAGCCGCTCTCCCGCGCCGCTGGCCGGTCGATCGAGCCGTCCTCGTTGAGCAGCCAGCTGCGCGCCTGCCACTCCAGGAAGGGCCGGCCATCGTGGCGGACCACGATCTCCTGGCCGAAGTTGCGGGAGGAGATGGTCGGATAGCCGACCACACCGGCGCCCTCCCAGCGCCCGACCAACCACGCAAGCGGGCGGATGTCCTCGTGCAGGCTTTCGTCGAGATGGAACACCCTGCCGATCGTAGTGTGGCCGGTATGCCGGATGCCGCCCCCGATCTCGTCGTCAAGCTCACCTCCGGTGCCGAAGCGCTGGAACGCGCTAACCAGGCCCTCACCGTCGCCGCCACCGCGGTGGTCGCCGGGCTGCGAGTGAGCCTGTGGCTCACCGGGGATGCGGTCTGGCTGGCCGTGCCCGGCCGGGCCGAGGAGTTAACCCTGCCGCACGCGGCCCCGCCGACCGAACTCGTCGACGCCGTGTTGGCAGCGGGCTCGGTGACCGTTTGTTCGCAATGCGCCGCCCGCCGCGAGCTCACCGAGGCCGACCTGCGCCCGGGCACCGTGATCCGGGGAGCCGCGGCCTTCGTCGAGGAGATCCTCCCGCCGCAGGTGCGCGCGATCGTCTACTGAGCCCGGTGGCCTAGCTCGGCAGGCTAATCAGAGGAAGAGCCGCCCGATCGTGTAGACCAGCGCGCCCGGGGCCAGCACGCAGGCACAGCCGACTACCGCCGAGTATGCCGGGTCCGCCCCCCGCGGCAATTCGCGCAGCGGAATCTGAGCGGCGGCCGCGACCAGCGCCGCCACCGCACCGAGCGCCGCGGTCACCCACGCCTCGGCGGGGCTGGCCAAGGTCACACCGGCCCCCAGGCCGCCTACCGCACCGAGGAGCACCGCGGCCACCAGGCGCACCTGCTCCCACCGGATGCGGATGAACTGGGCAAGCAGGCTGACGGCGAGCCCGCCCATCGCGGCGGCGATCGGCCGGTCCCCGCCCCGCAGCAGCAGGAGCGGGACCACGGTCGCTCCGCTGACCAGGAGCGCGATCCCCGCGGCGTCACCGATCAACGAGAGGACCACGCCCTGACGCCCTTCGCCGCGCAGCAATTGCCCAAAGAAGGCGCACAGCAACGCAATCGCGGCGACCGCAGGAATGGCCCGCAGCGCCTCGGCCGCATTGGGTGCGGCGGCCACCACGCTCGCCATCCCCAGCCCGGCTACCGCTAGCGCCACTCGCGAGCCGCGCACCGAGGCACTGCCGGCGAGCAAGGGCCAGCCCCAGGTCAGGACCAGCGCCCCGACCGCGAGTGCCAGCGCGGCGAATCGAGGCCCGGCGGGCTCGCAGAGCACCAGCAGACCGACGCCGGCCAGGGTGGCGGCGGACACCGCATACGGGATCGGGGTCCCGGCCTGCGGCCTGACGGTCTCGGACACGGCGGCAATCCTGCCACCCGGCGGGGCTCGGGTGGCTCAGCCGCCGGCGAAGGGCGGCAGCACTTCCACGACGGAGCCGGCAGGGGCGGTCGCGGACCGGTCGACCGAGAGTCCGTCGAGGAGGAAGGCGCAGACGTCCAGGATGGGTTGCAGATCGGCGTGCCGGTCTTGCACCTGCGCGAGCACCTCGGCGACGGTCCCGGGCGCGGCCGATTCGGAGTCGATCCCGGCGGCCGCGCGGGCCCCGGCCCAATAGCGCACCAGCACGGCGTCCGCGGGTGCGGCGACATCCGCGGCGGCGCCCGCGGCCTGACCGGATCCAGATGAGCTGCTCACAAGGTCCTATCCTGCCCTCTATGGCCAGCCTGCTGCTCCTCACCGATGCGCTCGCCTCGAGCGCCGAGGTGTTGCCGGCGCTGAGCCTGCTGCGTCATTCGGTCCGGATCATCCCGGCCGATGTGGGTGCTCTGCTGGCGGTGCCGCCCGCTGACTATCTGCTCATCGACGCCCGCCGCGACCTGGCCGGCGCGCGCAGTCTGTGTCAGTTGCTGCGGACCACCGGAACTTCGGTGCCCCTGCTGGCCGTGGTCACCGAGGGTGGGGTCGCCGCGTTGACCGCCGACTGGGGCATCGACGACTTCCTCATCGACACCGCCGGCCCCGCCGAGATCGAAGGCCGGCTGCGCCTGGCCGCCTCGCGGGGCGCGCTCGCGGATCCGGCCAGCGACCGGATCGAGTCCGGCGGGTTGACCATCGACGAGGCCAGCTATTCGGCCCGCATCGGCGATCGTCCGCTCGATCTGACCTACAAGGAATTCGAGTTGCTCAAATACCTCGCGCAACATCCCGGCCGAGTGTTCACCCGCGCCCAGTTGGTGGCCGAGGTATGGGGTTATGACTACTTCGGCGGCACCCGCACCGTGGACGTCCACATCCGCCGGCTACGGGCCAAGCTGGGCGGCGACCACGAGGTGCTGATCGGCACCGTCCGCAATGTCGGTTACCGCTTCGTGCCCAAAGATCGTCCGAGCGACTCCCCCGTCACCGCCTGAGGCCGTATGTCGTCACCCGCCCACCCCGAACCCGCGCCGGACCAGGCGCCCGGTGCGCCAGAGACCCCGGGTGCTGCCGGTGCCCCCGAGGTGGTGGTGCGCCATATCCCGTTGGCGCCGACAGAGCAGGCCGCCGTTCACCGCCTCGCCGAGCGCGCCGAGGCCGCCGACGGGGTGGCCCCGCTATCGGAGGCTTTCCTTCTCGCGCTAGGCGATGCGGAGGCCGTGCACCTGCTGGTGCCGGCGCCTGGGGGCGAGTTGGCGGCATACGGGCAGGTGCACCGCGAGGCCGGTGAGCTGGTGGTGGACCCGGCATACCGGCGCCGCGGGCTGGGTGGCGCGATGCTCGCCGGGGTCCATCAGGCCGGTGCCGAGTCGGTATGGGCGCATGGTGACCTTCCGGGCGCGCGGGAGTTGGCGCGGCATACCGGCTGGCCGGCCGTGCGCCTGCTGCACAAGATGAGCCGGCCGCTGACACCGGCGGACGCGCATGCGGGCGGGCCGATCCCGGCCGGCTTCCGGCTGGCGCAGTTCCGGCCCGGGGACGAGGAGGCCTGGCTGCGGGTCAACTCCCGCGCCTTCGCCGCGCACCCCGAGCAGGGGCGGGTCACCCGCGCGGATCTGGACCGGCTGCTGGCACAGCCCTGGTTCGAGCCGGCTGGACTGCTGCTCCTGCGCGATGAGTCTAATGGCGCACTCGCCGGATCCCACTGGACCAAGGTCGACCCCGACGAGCGCGCGCCCGGAGCCGATGGCCAGCCCGTGCCGGCCGGTGAGGTCTATGTGCTCGGGATGGACCCGGCATACCACGGGCGCGGGCTCGCCGGCCCGCTCACCGCGGCCGGCCTGCGGCACCTGGCCGGGCAGGGACTGGGCGCGGTGGTGCTCTATGTCGACGGTGACAACGAGCGCGCCCTGCGGACCTATCGCAAGCTCGGGTTCACCGACGCGGAGGTGCACAGGGCATATGCACCACCAGTCGCGGCTGACAAAATGACGGTATGACCCAGAAGTCGGCGGCAGCCGGGCAGCCAGCCCCCTCCCCCGAGCCCGCGGAGGCCGCGGCCCTGCCCGAGGTCACCTTCGCGGCGACCGCACACAGCCGGATGCCCATGCGTGCCGCCAATGGCCGATTCATCCGCAGTTCCGGCCACGCGCGGGTGCCCGATGACAGCCTGCCAGCGGATCGTTTCCTGGACCGGGAAGTGTCCTGGCTGCAGTTCAACGAGCGGGTCCTGCAGTTGGCGGCCGACGAGACGGTGCCGCTGCTGGAGCGCGCCCGCTTCCTGGCGATCTTCTCCTCCAACCTCGATGAGTTCTTCATGGTCCGGGTGGCCGGGCTCAAGCGCCGGATCGCCACCGGAATCGCCATGCGCTCCTCCTCCGGTCTGGAGCCGCGTGAGGTGCTGGAGCAGATCTCCACGGCCGCCGCGGAACTCGTCGCCGCCCAGTCCCGGATCTTCCGCGACTCGATCCGCCCGGCGCTGGCGCAGGAGGGCATCTCCATCGTGCGCTGGGAAGACCTCCGCGGCGCCGAGCAGGAACACCTCTCGCGGCTATTCACCGAGCGGATCTTCCCGGTGCTCACCCCGCTCGCGGTGGACCCGGCGCACCCCTTCCCCTATATCTCCGGGCTCTCGCTGAACCTCGCGGTGATGCTACGCAATCCGCGCACAGAGAAGGAGCATTTCGCCCGGATCAAGGTGCCCGACCTGCTGCCGCGGCTCATCCAGGTCGACAGCCCCGATATCTCCGGCGTGGAGGAGCTCTTCAACACCCGCTTCGTCGGTCTCGAGGACCTGATCGCCGCGCACCTCGAGCAGCTTTTCCCCGGTATGTCGGTCGAACGCAGCTTTACCTTCCGGGTGACCCGCAATGAGGACCTCGAGGTCGAAGAGGACGACGCGGAAAACTTGCTCACCGCGCTGGAGCGAGAGCTGACTCGGCGCCGCTTCGGCCCGCCGGTACGCCTCGAGGTGGAGGCCGATGTGGCCGACGAGGTGTTGGAGTTGCTCAGCCGCGAGCTGGGCGTCTCCGGCAGCGAGATCTACAAGGTGGCCCGCCCACTGGATCTGCGCGCGCTCAATATCGTGGCCGATCTGGATCGCTCGGACCTGCACTTCGAGCGCTTCGTCCCGCGCACCCACCCCGCCCTGGCGCCGACCGAATCGGCCAAGGCCCGGGACATCTTCGCCAGCATCCGCAAGCAGGACATCCTGCTGCACCACCCGTATGACAGTTTTTCCACCTCGGTGCAGGCCTTCATCGAGCAGGCGGCCGCCGACCCGCACGTGCTGGCGATCAAGCAGACGCTGTATCGCACCTCCGGCAATAGCCCGATCGTCGACGCCCTGATCGACGCGGCACAGGCCGGCAAGCAGGTGCTCGCCGTGGTCGAGATCAAGGCCCGCTTCGACGAAGAGAACAACATCTCCTGGGCCCGCAAACTGGAACAGGCGGGGGTGCACGTCGTCTACGGGATCGTCGGCCTCAAGACCCATTGCAAGCTGTCGCTGGTTGTGCGCCAGGAGCCCGAGGGGCTGCGCCGCTATTGCCACATCGGCACCGGCAACTACAACCCCAAAACCGCTCGCCTGTATGAAGATCTTGGCCTGCTGACCTGCGACGCCGAGGTCGGCGAAGACCTCACCCGGCTCTTCAACCAGCTCTCCGGGCTGGCTCCGCGCAGCCGGTTCACCCGGCTGTTGGTGGCTCCCCGCACGGTGCGCTCCGGGTTGATCGAGCTCATCGACCAGGAAGTCGCGCACGCGGCCTCGGGTGCCGGCGGGTCCATCGTCATCAAGGTCAACTCCATCGTGGATGAGCAACTCATCGACGCCCTCTACCGGGCCTCCCAGGCCGGGGTGGCCGTGTCCATCTGGGTGCGCGGGATCTGCGCGCTGCGCCCCGGCCTGCCGGGCCTCTCCGAGAACATCGAGGTGCGCTCCATCCTCGGCCGCTTCCTGGAGCACTCCCGGGTGTTCGCCTTCGGCGGCGGTGGGCAGCCGAAGGCGTATCTCGGCAGCGCCGACCTGATGCATCGCAACCTGGATCGGCGGGGCGCGGCGGTTGGCGGAGGCGGGCCCGAGCACGCCAAAAGGGGGGGCGGCGCGCCCGCCCCGCGCCCCC
>CAKZIH010000371.1 GCA_936931335.1 uncultured Nostocoides sp.
ACACTCTTTCCCTACACGACGCTCTTCCGATCTGGGTGGCCCGGGTCTGCGTATCGAGTCGTCCGTAGCGGGCCAGCATCTGCTCGCGTGCCTTGGGGACGGCTTCGATGAGAACTCGGCGCCGATCGGTGTCGTCGCGCACTCGTTGCACCAGGCCGGCCGCGGTGAGCCGGTCGATCATGTGGGTGATCGCACCGGTGGTCAGCCGTAGCCTGCGCGCCAGCTCACCGGCCGGCAACGGGCCGTCCACGATCACCTCGTGCAGGCACGACAGATCTGACGGGCCGATGCCTGCCTCCCGGGCGATCACCTCGTTGACCGCGTCCACCGCCGACAACCACGGCTGCAACAACCGAGCGATCCGCTCCACGACGTCGTCATCTTCCTCTGCCATCACTCCCAGTGTAACCCTCACTGACTCAGTATCTGAACTGTTCAGGTATCCTACCCGGGTGCGCTCTCGGAACCTCGGCCTCGTCGCGATCCTCCTAGCGGCCTTCGTGGACCTGTTGGGGGTGACGATCGTGACGGTCGCCCTGCCCTCGATCACCGACGACCTGGCGGCCAGCCCCGCGCAGAGTCAGGCGATGCTGTCGGGGTACACCCTGACGTTCGCGGTCGGATTGATCACCGGTGCTCGCTTGGGCAAGCGGCTCGGGTTGCGGCGCGCCTTTGTGATCGGAGTGGCCGGCTTCACCCTCGCCTCGCTGGCCTGCGCACTGGCGGGTGCGGCGTGGGTGCTCGTGCTCGCCCGGGTGGTGCAGGGGTTGTTCGCCGCGCTGATGGTGCCCCAGGTGCTGGCCTTCATTCAGCTCATGTACGACCCCAGTGAGCGGGCCAAGCCGATGGCGGCCTTCTCCGCTCTGCTGGGCATCGCCGCAGCGGCGGGGCCGATCCTCGGCGGGGTGCTGATCGCCCTCGACCTGTTCGGCACCGGCTGGCGCGGAGTGTTCCTGGTCAACGTTCCGATCGGTGTGGTGGTGGCCGGGCTGGCCCTGCGCGCCTTGCCGCCAGCTCGCGCGGATGGCCACGTCAGGCTCGATCCGGCCGGCTTGGCGCTCTCGGCGGCCTCGCTGTTCCTGATGATGTGGGGGCTGGCCGGGCTGGCCGACACTCAGACGCCGCTCGTCCAGGTCGCCGTCATCTCGCTCGGCCTGGTGCTGTTCCTGGTGTTCCTGGTCCAGCAGCGGGCCAGCGACCGCCGAGGAGGGCAGCCGCTGGTCCCGCTGGCCTTGCAACAGCGCAGTACCTTCCGGTCCGCCGTGGGGGTCCAGATCTTGTTCTTCATCCCCGTCATGGGCTTCTCCCTCGTCATCACCCACTACGTCCAGACCCACCTGGACTACACCGCCCTGCTCGCGGGGCTCGTCGTGCTGCCCTGGGCGCTGCTCACCGGGGTCGGCGCCGGGGTCGGGACCACGGTGCTGCTGCCGCGGATGGGCCGCCGGGTGATCCACATCGGGCTTCTCACCATGAGCCTTGGCATGGCCCTGGTCGTCGCGGTCGTGCTCCTCGCCCCGGCAGGGCCGGCGTTCTGGCACTTCCTGCCCGGCAGCGCCATCGGCGGCCTCGGGATGGGCCTGGTCGTCGGCCCGCTGACCGAGATCGCTCTCTCCCGGGTGTCGCGCGAGCACGCATCCGAAGCGTCCGGCGTGTTCAACAGCGTCGGTCAGCTCTCTGCCAGCTTCGGATTCGCCACCGTGGGCAGCACGTACTTCGCCATCGCGGCCGGCGCGGCCGGGCCCTCCGACGGCCTCTACAGCGACGCTCTGAGCGTCGCTTTAGGCGTCGGGATTGGTGCCGCTCTCCTCGCCGCCGCGGTCGCCGTCCGCCTGCCCCAGCGCCACATCAACTCAGCGAACCAACCCACGGACGTCGACGTTGACCGATGACCACGACGCCTGCTCCGGTTGACGATCGGCAAGCGGGTGACACCGTCGACAGGGTCGATTGTCATGCTGCCGCTGCGCCTCTCACGCGTCAGTTTGTCGGGCTCACGAGGCGTTCGACTTCAGACAGGGCTCTGGTGAGCGGAATGCGCTCCTGCTCGATCCGGCGGTGGCCAGAGTGCTCGGGGTGCAGCAGACGCAGGTACACCTCGAGCTCGTCGGCTCGGAGGTGGTCGACCACTCGCGGTGCGCCCGCCACGAGGTCACGTCCGTTCTGGTCGTGGTTCGTGCCGTACGGTTCGAACTCCTCATACGCTGCAACGTTCATCAAGATCGAATCGAGGTCTCGATCGAAGTCGATGCGGTAGCCGTTGAGGATCTCGTAGCCGTCGCGGTCCATGTCGCCCCAGTAGACGACCAGGGGCGCTTCTCTGATCCAAGGGAAGGACGCCACGGTGCGGCCTCCTCTGCCGACGCCCTCCACAATGAGGCCTCCGGCCAGCTCAGGGAAGTGGATGGCAGTGTCCTTGTTCTCGGAGATGACGACCACCTCGGGCTGGTAGGCCGGTGCGAACGTATCGCCCACTGTCGCCGAGTCGTGCAGCCTGCGGCCATCGGCTCGGTGATCCGGATCGAGGTAGGTGAAGTGGATTCGCGCAGGATGGTTCGCCAACAGGCCAAGGTCGTCCAGCCCAGTGAGCGCGAGCACGGCTGCACGATGCGCCTGCAGCCACTTGGCGTGAACGCCGGGAATCGGCACCTGCCGAGGCGTCAGGCCCCGTGCCAGCGATGGGTCAGCTCGATACCAATCGACGACTTTTAGCAACAGCGCGAAGTCGATGTCTGCGTAGCCGTCGACGAGCCGCAGGATTCTGCCGGCATCGGCCCGGTCAAGGGTACGGCTGCGGTCCAGCAGCACTGCGAGGCGCTCCCGCCCACGTGCCAACCGCTCCTGCCAACCCTTCCCGACGATGGTTGCGGCCTGGTCGACCGACGTGAGCAGCACGTGGGTAGGCACTACTTGCCGTGTACCGCCCTTGGCGATGCGCGACGTGTAGGTCAGCTCGACGCCATGGCCCCTAGCCCATTCCTGCCACGTGACGGTCAGCGCGTGGATGGCGGCGTAGTCGGCCCGCAGGTCAGCACTGGCCGCACGGCCTAGCGGGAAGGCGTGCGGGAACGCCGACGTGGCGCCTTCTGTAGCGCTGACGATCTCCGAGTGCCAATGGTTGACCAGCCGGCGCTCCATGTCCTTGGTGACCGCTGCAGGCGTCTTCACGACGAGCCCTGCTGCTGCGCATCGCTCAACTCGCGCACGAACGAGTAGCCCTTGGGACTCTTGGTCACGGTGAGCAGCAGATCCATGTACGGCTCCAGCGCGGTGACCTGCCCAAGAGGGGCGCCGATGATGAGTTGGAAGCCGAGGTTCTGCCAGGCCGTCACCGCACGCCCGGCGAACTCGCTGTCGGACTTGATGAAGCCCTCGTCCAGGAAGACTGGCGCGAACCGGGGCCTGCTGCGCGACTCGTCGCCCAGTTGGTAGCGCAGCGCAGCGCCGACGATGAAGGCCACGAGCTCCTGGGTCTCGCCGCCGGACTTGCCGCCGAGCGAGTCGTAGGTCGCGATCTCATGGCCGTGCTGGTCGACGCACACGGCGTTGATGACCACGTGCTGGCGGACGTCGAGGTAGCCGTCGCGCATCGACGTCGATTTCTTGGTGTGACCGGGCGGGATGCTGATCTTGGTCATGAACTCGCGCAGCCTCTTGAAGCGCGACTCGACCTCCGCGTCGGTCAGTTCGAGAGCAACCCCCGAGGACAGCTTGCGCAGGTCGCGCTTGAAGTTGGAGACGTCCTCGCTGATCATCCGGCGGTGTTTGATCTGGAGGTGACCCTTGCCGCCGAAGGGCAGCGTCGCCAGGATCGCGTTGATCGGCACGAGCCGGTCCTCGACGTCATCCATCGCTGTGTCGAACGCCTCGTTGAGGGTGAGCAGGTCGTTGCTGGACCATTTGGCGAACTCCAGACGCCACTTGTTCCGCCGCTCGTGCAGTCCCCCGGTCTGGATCCGGTCGAGGATCTCGCGATAGCCGTCGGCCGAGGCGATGCTCGTGCCGAGGTTGTTCTCGGTCCAGCGCGCCTTGTACTGCTCGAACATCGACTCCATGGCGCGCACGGTGCGGTCGCGGCTCTGCCGAGCAGTTGCGCTCTCATCGCGCAGTCGCTTGCCCATGGCGCGCATGTTCGAATGGAAGGACCCCAGACTGGTGACGTCCCAGTTGGCGGCGAACATCTCGTCGAGATAGCTCTGCTGCTCATCGGTCACGTGAGCCGATTGGGCGTCGTCGATCGCATCGATGGCGTCCTGCACGGCGTCCTGCTCGGAGGCGAGGTCACCGTGCTGCTTTGTCAGCTCGGTCAGTCTGTCCTCGTCGAGGACCTTGGTTCGGTTGGCCTCCTTGTGCAGGAGGCTGACCTTTTCTTCCTCGGCCTGGAGTGCGTCGAGGATCGAGTTGGCCGCCCGCAGCTTCGCGATCTCGGCTTCGAGCTCCTCGATCCGGCGTGCGAGCCCGAGGTGATCGATGTCGGCCCACCTGGCGTTGGCGACGTAGGTGTGGGCCTCCTTCTGGGACTGCAGGCTGGCCGAACGAGCGCGGAGCTGCTCGATCCTGCCCCGCACGGCCCTGATCGCGGGTTCGAGGGCACCGAGCTCAGCTTCGATGTCCGTGAGGCGCCGTTCATTGGAAAAGCCGATGATGTTGCCGTCGTGGGACTCGCCGTGGGCGCCCTTGTCGCCGTCGCGCGTCTGCCCCGTAAGGGTGACCATCGGCTCGCGGTCGTTGAGCTGGCTGGCGTTCTCGACGCACCGGTGGTCGGTGCCGTGAGCGGTGACCCTGTCCTGGACCCAGGCAGAGAAGGGCGAGTCCTTGAAGGCGAGCTTGCCCGAGACATAGGCCTCGTCGCAGGGGAACTCCTCGTGGGCAGCCAGGTCTACGCCTTGGAAACGGATACGTGGCGTGATCTTGATCGGATCGATGGCAGCCGAGAGCCGCTGGCGCGCATGCCGATCGACGAGCACCGTTCGTGCGATCCCGCCCAAGGTCGTCTCGACGGCCTTGCGCCAGCGCTCCTGATCGGGGCGCACGTCGATCAGCTCGGCGACGAAGGGGAGATCGATCATGGGGTCCAGCCCAGCGGCTTGGGCCATCTTGACCCGGGCCTCGTGTAGGCGCCGCGGAACCATGCCGGCGCGACCGGCCAAGGACGCCTTCTCCTCTAGCAGCTCTCGCTTCTTGGTGGTCAGTGGCGACAGGTCGTCATCGCGGATGGCGTCCTCTTGGTCGCGCAGGTCGTCCGCGCGCGCATCGAAGCCGGCGAGGAACTCGGCGGCATCTGCCTGGGCCTGACCGAACTCAGCAGAGTTCTCGGGGACGAGCAGGTTGATGGGCTCGGTGCTTGCCTGGAACTTCAGGTTGGCGGCGTACACGGCATCCTGGTGCCCCGCGAGGATATCGATCTCGCGCTTGCGGGCGTCTATGGCGTCGCCACCGTTGGCGCGCTTCTCCTGGGCGATCTGCTTGAGCCGTTCGGCGTGGCGCTGTTCGTCTTCCCTGGCCTGCTCGAAGCGAGTCTTGGTCGTTGCGTACTCGCTCCTGTTCGTCGCGACGGCCCCATCGAGCAGTTCGCGCTCGGTGTGCAGGCGCCACAGTTGGAAGGGAGTGGGGCCTTCACGGTTGACGCCGAATGCCTCGATGAGGGCAGCGGTCGACTCCGCCTGCGCGAGCTCGTGCTGCAGGTCCGGCAGTTGCTGCAGCGCCTTCACCTTGTCGGCCTCGTCGAGCATCTTCTTGTACGACGCGTCGAGGTTGGCGAAGTGCTCGATGGCGTTGTCGGCCTTCTCGAAGGTGATCGGCTGCTCCAGGACCATGGACTTGTAGAGGGTGTCGACCCGCTTGACCTCCATGCCTGCCTGGACCCTGGCCAGTAGGCGCATCGCCTTGCGGCCTCCGTCGCCCCCGCCGATGCCCAGACGCGTGTGGAGCGTGTCCTCAAACTCCCGGAACGTGTTGAAAGGGAGCAGGCCGATGCTGCGCAGCGCCCGCTTGTCGAATCGGGTCGCAGCCAGCGGTTCGAGCTGGGCGAGGTGGAGGTGGCCATCGAAGGTTGCGTAGGACGTGACGACGTCGCCGCCGGTCGTGGAGCCGGCCTTGACGAAGTAGATGCGCACCACGGTGAAGCGGCGCCCGTTCTCGTTGAGGAAGGTCGCAGCGAGGGCTCCCCAGATGTGCTCGCCGTTCCCTCCGCGCAGGACGTGGTCGCGCAACTCGTTCGAGCCGTCGACGCGGGCGCTGTCCATTTTCCCGCGCAGGTACGTGAGTAGGTTGCGCTGCTCGGCGGAGCGGGCCCGGCCGGCTGCGTCGTTCGAGGCGCCATTGAACGGTGTGTCCGAAGGCATCATCAGGGCGATGTAGGCATCGAGCACAGTGCTCTTGCCGGAACCCGAGGCGCCGGACATGAGCGTCGAGCCGTGGTGGACGCGCACCTGGTGGGCCCCGTGGAAGCCGCCCCAGTTCACCATCTGGATGGACTCGATGCGCCATTGGGCGTGATCGCTGGGTTTCGCCGCACTCGATGGAGCGACGATCGGCAGGGTCAGTTCGGCAGTCATAAGGCCTCCACGTCACCCGAGTCGAACAACGAGTCAGGCGAGGCAGCCTCGTCGTTGTCGTTGTCCACTCCGTCGTGGGCCGCCTCGCGGTCGCTGCTGCTGCGGTCCAGAAGCCAGGTCCACAGAGCCCGCAGCTTCTCGATGGGCAGCAGGACCTCGATGATCGGCGAGATCTGGAATCGGTCGGGATCACCGGTCCGCAGCAGTACCCCCGCAGCCAGCAGCGCATCGACGGCGTTGTTCGCGCGCTTGTGGTCCATGGCCCGGTTGGTCGCCGCGTCAGGTCTCTGGTCGGCCACCTCGTCCAGGATCGTCTGCCGGTCGACGAAGACCGTGTCGTCCCCCTCCTGCCGCTGGGCGAAGAATCGCCGGCGCAGGGAGACCATCATGATCGTCTCCTCCTTGTTGTGCGAGACGTTGCGTAGCAACGACGGCAGCGGCTGATCGTCGTGGGAGGAGGCAGCGCGCTTGAATGCGATCTGGTGCTCACGGTCGACGTGCAGATCCAGGAATAGGTCGTGCAGCCGGGAGGTGATGGTCCCCTCGTGGTCCATGAGCACGGCCCAGTGCTCGGGGTGGCGATCTGCGGAGATGTACCGGTGCTTCAAGAGCGCGTGCAGGCACAGCCGCTGCTGCGGGAACAGGGTCGAGGTGTCACCCTCGAACATTGCCAGCGACAGTCGCTCTTCCTCGTCCTCTGAGTTCGAGGCGAACACATCGTCATCGAGCTCTGCGTAGCGGTCGTCGGGCTCGACGTCATGATCGAATGACTGGTCTGTCATGAGGCAGGCTCCTGCTGTTGTGTGTCGCCTTGCAGTGATGTGGCGGGCATCAGGAACGAACGTGTGCTGCCGTCCGGGCGCACGGCATCGACCTGCTCGGGCTGGGAAGCATCGACCGCGGCATCGAGGCGAGCGAGCAGGTGCATCAGGCCGAGAACCTCGACGGGCCGGCGCAGCTCGTCGGGCTGGACGTTGAACAGTGCAGCCGCTGATTCGATGACACCGCTGTTTGCGAGAGCCTCGTCAACCAGCCGAGTCAGCTCCTCCAGCGAGGGACCGCCCTGCTTGCGGATGTACTCCAAGGACAATGCTTCGGGCTCGTCGTCGGAGGTATCGGCCAGCTTCTCGGGTGGTCGCTCGCTGTCAGGGTCGAAGACGCGCAGTTTGAGAGCGTCGATCTCCAGATGGGCTGGGATCAGCTCGACCTCGACGTGGTCACGCGGGCGCGCAGTCTGCATCCAGGTGCGCATCGAGGCGTCGATGCCCTTGAGCACCTCGTCCAGCTCGCGGTTGCGGACGTGGTCGTAGTTGAGGATGTGCTCGGTCAGCGTGGTGGTCAGCCGGCTCTGTTGGCCATTCACGTCCTCGATGCCCCGACGTATCACGGCTACGGTCCCGCGCAGTTGCTTGGTCTCGTCGGGCAGCATCATGCCGGCGATCGGGTGGGCGAGGATGGTCCCCAGGTCGGTGCGCAGGCTGCCGAGCCAGTCAGGATTGCGCAGCAGCTCCAGGGCTCCTTGGAAGGCTCGGCCCTCTGGCGTAGCGGTCAGCAACTGGCTCGACTGCTCCAGGTAGTCGTCGAGCACCTCGCCGATGGGACTGTCGTCCTGGCGGAAGCGCGAGGCGATGCTGCGGTGCATCTCGCGCATCGCCTCCTCGACGCGCCGGAAGTCCGACGGCAAGCCATCGAGCTCGCGCAGCACGTTGGCGAACTGCTCGATCAGCTCGGACTCGCTCGCGACCGCGAGTTCTCCTCCAGCCCTGAGCCGGTCGTGCTCCGCAGAGAGCCTGGCGATCTCCTCGGATAGCCGGCGCAGACGCTCCTCGCGGTCCGGGTGAGCTGCCAACGCGGCCTCGCTGACGACCCGGCGCATCGTCTCGATCCGGGAGAGCGAGAGGTTAAGTTGGGTCCGGGTAGCCCGGGTCACGTAGTCCATCGCCTGTTCGGCATCGCCGGTGGGACGGTACGTCTCCTGGCCCTGGCCGGGGTCGCGGTACAGCCATCGCTCGCGCACCCATTGCATGGCAAGCGCCTTTCCGGAACTGGACGGCACTTGGTGGCCTGATGCGCGCAGCTCGTCTAGCAAGGCGTCCACCCTCGTGTGGAAACGCTCAACGGGCATGGGCTCTGCATTGTCCGGAAACAGCGCTGCGAAGATCGGAAGCACGATGACCGCGCTCTTGCGGTCAAGGAGCTTGAGCGTAGGAGTGCCCAGAGCAGCCTCGATCCGAGCGAAGTCGCCCTCTATGCCGGTCGCCACGGTCAGTCGCCGAGAAACTGGACCGCGTGGCTCCGACTTGGAGCGAAACTAAGCCCGCTCACGACGGTGCAGTCGGTCGGAGTCACGAACACGCCTCTAATGATGGCTACCAGAGCTCCAGTAGGCAGGCGCTGAGGGGGTACCGAGTCCACCCCACGGCGAAGCGCACTGCGACCCCCACTTCCTGCGGGACCGAAGGGAAGGCGTGGGCGTAGCGAGCTGCTCACGCTCTGGCCCTCGTGAACCCGGATGCGCATTGCGACTTCGCTGGGAGAACCAGGGACCACGCCGGTCGATCGATTGACCTTGACCAAAAAGCTCGTGCAAGGCGACGTATCGTGCCGCGGCCGTTGCGTGGACCAGCCAAGAAGGGGGGCGCAACAGTCGTTCCAGGTCATGGTCACCGCTCCGAGGAATCCTCGCCTGGGTCATCGTCCGGCGGCGACGCATTGCGCTCGGCTCCCCGGGTTGCCTGGTAGGCGAGCCCGTCCATTGCCCGAAAGAGGCCGGGAAGGTCGCGAACTAGGGCCCGGGGGTCCTCGGCAATGCCGAACCGGGTCAGCCATCTGCGGGTCTCAGCGCGGACCTCCTCAGCTTCTGGCGAAAGGTCGAGCTGACCCGAGATCTCCTCAATAAAGTCGAGGACGTCTTCGTTCCGGGCTTGGTTCTCGTGGGTCCTCTTGAAGTCCCTCTTGGCCCGGTTAATCCGACTGGAGATCCGATCGACTGTCTCAGCCCGTTCGGCGACTCGCTGCTTGGCGGCGATCTTCGAGAGCAGCAGTCCAAAGTTGCGCGCCGCCGCCTCGATGTCATCGACGGACACTCGTGAGCCTCGAGCGTTGCCGGCAAGAACGTCAACGGTCGCTCGCGCAAAGGCGACCTTATCGAGGTGAAAGCTGGCGATGCCGGAGCGCTCGGCGATGGCTCGCTCGAGACACTTGAGCAGTCCAACTGACACTTCGGGGCGGGAGGAAGAAGCGTGGTCACTTGTAAGGACATCCTCGGCGCTGAGCCCGTAGTCGCTGACCTTGGCGGCGGGCACGAACTCCAGGCAGTAGCGCTCCGCAGCGGCCAGAGCAATGTTGAATGGAATTAGGTCCTCGATGCCAACCACGCCGCCGGGGCTCTCCGTGGTCAACCCATCGAGCAGGCCCTGGCCCAGCTGGAGGACGAGTTCGGGGTCAAGGAGCTTGTCGCCGTATGCTCCCCCGGCGGCGAGATCCAGGCGCGCTTCATCCCCGTCCTTGTCGTTATCGAGGAGAACCACGACGGGCGGCTTGTCAACATCTCGACCTCGAGCCAAGTACACGAGGTAGGGAATGTGTCGCGTCCCTCCGGCGGGAACAATGGTCACGCGGTTCAGGTCCAGCCTGTCTCGATTGGCCACACCTCGCGTCTTGAGCCAACGGGACACTCCTGCGATCAGGACCTGATCTGAGGGCCCTTCGACCATGATGTTGCAGTTGCCGATGAACGTCGTTTCGGCGACGAAACTCCCGAAAGCGGAGCGAAGCGGCTCATAGTGGTTGGCTGCCACTGACTTGACGACCCGTGTGCCCTCGTCATATTCGCCCTTTTCTAGAACCCGGATGCGGTCGGCCTCGTTCTTGTCGATAAGGAAGGGGGAGTGGGTGACGTAGACAACCTGAACCGGACGTCGGGACGGGTCCTGCGGCGCGGCGAAGTCATCAAAGATTGCCAGAAGGTCCTGTTGGCCCGAGGCCGAGAGGAAGCGATCTGGTTCGTCCATGAGGAGGATCTCGGGCCGCCCGTCGCTTCTTGGTTGGTGCGCCAGGTATTGGACGAAGTAGCTGAGGAAGTACTTGAGACCATCGCTCCTCTCGTCGAAGCCGTAGCTGCGGCCAGTCCGATCACGGATCATGAAGACGAGGTCGAACTCGTAGAGGGAGACGAACAACTCGAACTGCGAGTCCTGCGACCACCAGTGTGGGAAGTTGAGCGCCTTGGCGAGTTCTCCGTTGATGGTGTCGACGATGCTGTTGGCGTATCCGTTCTTCGAGCGCACCGCATCTTGCAGTTCAACGAAAAGTGCCCGGCTGAGTCCAGCGACCTTCGTCAGGAGATCGTGGGCAAGCTTGTAGGTCTTCAGTTCGTCGTCAGTGGCGTCCCTTGTGTCCCTGAACAGGGATGAGATCTCCTTCGCTTTGGCCTGCACCTGACTGTCGCTGGCGAACCAGTCGCGGTTTGCCTTGACTCCGTCAAGGATCGCGCGGAGAGCATCACGGCCGATACCCGCCTTCTTGGCCCCGCTGGCGAGGAAGTCGATGGGAACACTGTCCGGTAGGGGCACGTCCGCATCGATCTCGAACGGGGCAGGGATGTTCAACTTGTCGAGGGCCGAGGGTGTTTTGATGTGAAGACCTTCGGACCACTTTCCCTCCTTTCGCACGTACATGCGGTGCTGAGGGGTCGTGTTCATGCGGAAGATGGCTACTTGGTCAGCGCCCGCGATCGATTTGTGCTCCGTCGCGCCCTGGATCACCTTGACGTCCTCGTCGTTTACGTCGGTGAACAGCGCGCCAAACTCCGGCTTCGTGATGGTCGGATCGACGCCGAAGAACCTGGAGTATCGACAGAAGTCACTCCGCTCGTACCCCGCGCCGGTGAGTGCAGCCGAGATGGCCCGGAGGATTTGGGTCTTCCCGGACTCGTTGCCGCCGACGACGGTGGTGATGCCCGGCCTCAGCTTGATCCGAACAAACGGGTAGTTCCCGCGTGGGGTTGGGTCCCAGGGGTCGGGCTCGTAGCGGCCATCAGAGGAGCGGATGAAGTCATAGTTGAGGGAGCGATAGAACCTGACGTAGATCGACTGCAGTTGCATGACGGGCCTTTCCTCGTGAGCCTCCAGTTATCTATAGCAGGGCCTACCGACAAGAGCACCGGCTCGGGAGTCACGCCCGCTTGTGCAGGGCGAGGGCGAGATCCAGTTGTTGACGCCCGTCGAGGGATGCGGCGAACTGACGGTAGTGGGCGCGGTCGTTGGCGGTCGGTCGCTTCCCTCGCCA
>CAKZIH010000372.1 GCA_936931335.1 uncultured Nostocoides sp.
AGCTGATCATGGGCAGCGTCTCGCAGCGGCTGTTGCTGGATTCACCGGTTCCGGTCTTCGCGGTCCACCCGGCCAGCTAACCGCTCGGCGACCGTCTTCGCGCGCAGCGTGGTAGTTCGCTGTCCCCAGGACGACAGCGAATTACCACGCTGACGCGAGCGACCGTGGTGGCGCTGGGCCAAGCTGGCGCGGGGCTCAGGTATGGCGGGCTCAGGCGGCGCGGGGCTCAGGCGGCGCGGAAGAGCTCCGGGGAGCGCACGGCCTCGTAGTGCTCGAGGAGTTGCGCGGTGAGGGCGGGCCACGAGCGAGCCTGCACCTCGGCGTGGCCGGCGGCGGCGATCGCTTCCCGCAGCGCCGGGGAATTCACAAGCCGGCCAACCTGATCGCGCAGGCTGCCCGGCTGGTCGGGCTCGAAGAGCAGCCCGGTGCGGCCGTGGTCGATCAGGTCCAGCGGCCCACCCCGGGCCGGGGCCACCACCGGCAGGTGCGATGCCGCGGCCTCCTGGAGGGTCTGGCCGAAGGTCTCCTTGGTGCCGGTGTGCACGAAGACGTCCAGGGCGGCATACGCGGCCGCGAGTTCCCGGCCCTCGAGCCGGCCGAGGAGGACCGGCTCCGGGCCGGTGCCCCGCTCACG
This sequence comes from uncultured Nostocoides sp., assembly GCA_936931335.1. GTDB lineage: Bacteria > Actinomycetota > Actinomycetes > Actinomycetales > Dermatophilaceae > Nostocoides_A. Next base: position 635 of record CAKZIH010000372.1, read on the forward strand.
GGTCGCGCGGGCCAGTGCGGCGGCGGTGGCGGCCCGGTCGGGTCCGTCCCCGACCACGACGAGGCGAGTACCCGGCATACCGGCGGCCTCGGCGAGGCGGTGGACTTCCTTCTCCGGAGCAAGCCGGCCGACATAGCCGACCAGGAGTTCCCCGCCGGGGGCCAGCCGGCGGCGTAGCGCGGCGACATCCGGCGCGCCGCGGTGGGCGGTAAACAGCGAGAGATCGACGCCGCGGCGCCACAGGCCGGTGCGTTCGACCCCGTGCTCGCGCAGCGCCTGCAGCGTGGCCGAGGAGGGGGCGAGGGTGCGGCTGGCACGGTTGTGGGTGCGGCGGATCCAGCGCCAGGCGCCGGTCTCCGGCCCGGTGCCCAGCAGGCGGGGGGCGTGCTGGGCGATATACGCGGGCATATCCGTCTGGTAGATCGCCACGCTCGGGACCCGGTAGCGGCGCGCCAGGGTGAGCGCGCGCGCCGAGACCACGAAGGGCGAGGCCGCGTGCACCACATCCGGCGCGAACCGGCTGAACACCGATTCCATGGTCGCCACGGGCAGGCCGACGGGGAACTCGCGCACCTGGACCCGTGGTAGGCGATGCACCTTGGCGCCCGCGAAGGATTCCGGTGCCTCACCGGGGGCGATCACCTCGGCGTCGTGACCGAGGCGGGAGAGCTGCTCGAGGACCCGGCAGACACTGGTGGTGACGCCATTGAGCGTGGGCAAGAACGACTCGGTAACCACGAGTACGCGCATGCTCATACGATCCTGGGCGCCCAGTGCCCAGATGGCGGACACCATATGAGCGCCCGGTGACCAGTGGATGAGCACTTGGCGCATCCGGTCCGCCGAGGGCCGGGCGCGCATTCCTCCTCGAGGTATCCGCCCGGCCGCCGGCCCGATTACTCGGCGAGTTGGCTCACCAGGAGTGCGCGATGTCGATGACCAGGCGGGTCGAGCCACCGTCGTCATAGCGCGTCACGCGCATGGGCAGTCGGGCGCGCACGCCGACCCCGATCTCGCTGGCCCCCTCGAAGGTGCCCAGCCAGCGCACCTGGCGCAGCGTCGAGTAGCCGCGCACGTCGACGGCTTCGGCCCGGTTGGCGGGCTGATAGGTCGCCTGCCCGTTGCTGTCGTATGCCGGTGCATTCACCGTGATCTTCAGGCGCGCGCCGCCGCGGACCGAGACGACCTCGCCGCTGCCGGGTTGGGCGAGTTGATCGACATACGCCACCCGGTATCCGGTGGGCCGACCGTCCAGGTCGACGACCAACCGGTCGAAGCAGGTATGCCGTCCGGCCCGCAGATTGCGCATCGGCCCGGCCGTCGTGCTGGAGTTGACCTTGGGCAGCGAGCCCCAGGTGACCGAGCAGGCCGCCGCCGCGGATGCCCCTGCTGCAGCCTGCGCCGGCGCCTGTGCCTGGGCGCCGACCGCGGTCGCCGTCGTGCCGAGCGCGACGACTGTCGCCCCGACCACGGCCCGGCGGATTGTGTTGTGACTCATGGAGTTCCCCTTCTCCCAGGTCGAGCAGTGCGCCCGGTGGCCCCACGCCAACGGGCGGCCCGACACTCCATACATGCGCGGGGGCGGGGGATGGTTGACCCGGATACAAAGCAACCGGGTGCGGGGAGTCAAGCTCCCCGCACCCGGTGCGTATGTGGTGCGCTCAGTGGTCGAGCGCGGCGGCCACGCCGTGGCCGGTGAGGGAGCGGACCTCCATCTCCGCATACTTCTCGGCGTCGAACTCCTTGCTGGTCACGGTGCCCAGCCAGCCGAGGAAGAAGGCCAGCGGGATGCTCACCAGGCCGGGGTTGTCCAGCGGGAACCAGTGGAAGTCGATCCCGGTGTCGGTGATCATCGACTGGCTCGGGCCGCCCTCGACCAGCGGCGGCTTGCCGGAGACCACGGGGCTGAAGATGATCAGCCCGATCGCGGAGATCAGACCGCCGTACATCGACCACAGCGCCCCGCGGGTGTTGAACCGCTTCCAAAACAGTGAGTAGAGGATGGTCGGCAGGTTGGCACTGGCCGCGACCGCGAAGGCCAGCGCCACCAGGAAGGCGACATTCTGGCTCTTGGCGAACATGCCGCCGATGATCGCGATGACGCCGAAGCCCAGCGCCGCCATCCGGGCCACCCGCACCTCGGCCTCTTGCGAGGACTGTCCGCGCTTGATGACCTCCTTGTAGATGTCATGCGCGAAGGTCGCCGAGGCGGTGATGGTCAGACCGGCGACCACCGCGAGGATGGTCGCGAAGGCGATGCCGGAGACGATGCCCAGCAGGGCGCTGCCACCGAGGTGGTAGGCCAGCAGCGGCGCCGCCGAGTTGACCTTGCCGGGGGCGGCGTTGATCTCGGTGGCGCCGACCAGCGCGCCCGCGCCATAGCCAACGACCAGGGTCAGCAGATAGAAGCCACCGATGAGCCAGATCGCCCATTCGACGGACTTGCGGGCCTGCTTGCTGGTGGGGACGGTGTAGAAGCGCTGCAGCACGTGCGGCAGGCCGGCGGTGCCCAGGACCAGGGCGAGCGACAGCGAGATGAAGTCGATCTTGGTGGTCAGGGTCTTGCCGTACTTCAGGCCCGGCTCCAGCAGCTTTTCACCGGCCTTGGGGTTCTTGTCGATGGCGCCATCCATTAGCGCGCTGAGGTTGAAGCCGTACTTGGCGAGCACCCAGACCGTCATGATCGCGGTGGCCGCGATGAGCAGGATCGCCTTGATGATCTGCACCCAGGTGGTGCCCTTCATGCCACCGATGAGCACATAGAGGATCATCACCACGCCGACGACGGCGATGACGATGTTCTGCGCGGCCTCACCGCTCACGCCGAGCAGCAGGGAGACCAGGCCACCGGCGCCGGCCATCTGGGCCAGCAGATAGAAGAAGGAGACGCAGAGGACCGAGGCCGCGGCCGCGATGCGGATCGGGCGCTGCTTGAGCCGGTAGGAGAGGACATCGGCCATCGTGAAGCGACCGGTGTTGCGCATCAACTCGGCGACCAGCAGCAGCGCCACCAGCCAGGCGACCAGGAAGCCGATCGAGTAGAGGAAGCCGTCGTAGCCCTGCAGGGCGATGGCCCCGGCGATGCCCAGGAAGGATGCGGCGGATAGGTAGTCACCGGCAATGGCGATGCCATTTTGCGTGCCGGAGAAGGCCGCGCCGCCGGTGTAGTACTCCCCGGCGGTCTTTTTGCCCGCGGCCACCTTGATGACGATGGCCAGGGTGACCGCGACGAAGATCGCGAAGATCGCGATATTGAGCGTGGGCGAACCGACCTGGGTCGCCTCGGCGCTTGCGAATGCCGTCAGCAGTGCCATCAGTGCTCCCGGGTGCCGTCGAGTCGGGTGCCGATCGCGTCGGCGAGGGGGTCGAACTCGCGGTTGGCCCAACGGGCATACGCGAAGGTGATGACGAAGGTGGTCACGAACTGCAGGAGCCCGAAGACCAGACCGATAGTGATATTGCCGGCCAACTTGGTGCCCATGAAACCCGGGGCAAACATGGACAGCAGGACGTAGACGAAGTACCAGACCAGGAAGAACGCCGTGACCGGGAAGACGAATCCGCGGAACTTGCGCCGCAGCGTCTGGAACTCCTCGCTGGATTGCACGGCGAGATAGTTCTCGCTGCTGGTGGTGGGGGTATGGGCGCCCACGGGCTCACCTCCATGACGAACTCGGCGGGCCACCTTGACCGCCTGGTGGGGACACTGTGACCAGTGGGGCGGGTATGGCGCCAGAGCGCAGGCGGCGGACGGGCGGCGTGCGCGCCGGGCGGTCGGTATGCCGCGCCCAGCGGTAGTTCGTGGCCGACGTCTGACGACCCAGGTCACGGGGGCAGCAGGGACTCCGGGGTATGCAGGCGGGTCAACGTCCGCCGGGTATGCGGCGGGGTGCTGCCGGGAGTGAGCCGAGAGACCACGACCATGGTGGCGAAGGCCAGCGGGGTGGCCCAGGCAGCCGGCTGACCGAGGATCAGCGCGGCCCAACTGCCCGGCTCGGCCCCGCCCCAGGCCGCCGCGATCGCGATCCCCGCCCCGGCGCTGCCCACGGCCAGC
>CAKZIH010000373.1 GCA_936931335.1 uncultured Nostocoides sp.
GTGGCGCCATTCGCCAGCGGCCCGTAGACGATGTAGGAGTGCCCGGTCACCCAGCCGATGTCGGCGGTGCACCAGTAGACATCGCTCTCCGGGTGCACATCGTGCACGATCGAGTTGGTGTATGCCGCCTGCGTCAGATAGCCGCCGGTGGTGTGGAAGATGCCCTTCGGCTTCCCCGTGGTGCCGCTGGTGTAGAGGATGAACAGCGGGTGCTCGCTGTCGTGCGGCTGGGCCTGGTGCTCCTCGCTCGCGGCGTCGACGACGTCATGCCACCACCGGTCGCGACCCTCGGTCATCTCGGTGTCCTGGCCGGTCCGGCGCACGACGAGGACGTTCTCGACCGGGTGGTCGCCGATCTCAAGGGCGGCATCCACGGCCGGCTTGAGGGCGCTCGGCTTCCCGCGCCGGTAGCCCCCGTCGGAGGTGATCACCAGCTTGCTGTTGGCGTCATTGATACGGGTGTTGAGGGCCTCGGCGGAGAAGCCACCAAAGACCACCGAGTGCGGGGCTCCGATCCGGGCGCACGCGAGCATGGCGATCGCGGCCTCGGGGATCATTGGCAGGTAGATGGCGACCGTGTCGCCCTTGCCCACCCCGAGCGACTCCAGCGCATTGGCGGCCTTGCTGACCTCGCGCTGCAGATCGGCATAGGTGAGGGTGCGGGTGTCACCCGGCTCACCCTCGAAGTGGATGGCGACCCGGTCGCCATTGCCGGCTTCCACATGCCGGTCCACGCAGTTGTATGCCGCGTTGAGCTCCCCCCCGACGAACCACTTGGCAAAGGGCGCCTCGCTCCAGTCCAGCGTCTGGTCGAAGTCACGCGCCCAGGAGATCCGCTCGCGGGCCTGCTGCGCCCAGAATCCCTCGTGGTCGGCCTCGGCCGCGGCATACATGTCCTCGGTGCCATTTGCCTGCTCGGTGAAAGCCGGGTCCGGGGCGAAGGTCTGGTGGTCCTGCGACAGGCTCTGCTCGCTCACGTGCGCTCCTCTTCGAGCTGGGACGGGTTCGCCACCAGCCAACCCTGATCCGCGCCCCGAGGCAACTGTCGTATGCCGTCCGCGCGCCGGATGGTCGCCCGCCCGAGCCGAGCGGCTGCTCTGGGTCTGGTGGCGGGGCGCATCGCGGCAATTCGCTGTTGCCAGGACGACACCGAAGTGCCACGCTCGCGGCGGTGTGATCCCAGGGCGACCCGCGCGGCACACCCGGCTCCCGGGTGACGCCGGTCACAAGGTGAGGCATCATTGCGCGGATGGACCGCTTGCGACGCCGCACTCTGCTCACCGGCATACCGGCTCTGGCGCTCGTCGGTTGCGGTGTCACCCGCCAGGAAGAGACCGGCCTGGGCCGGCTGCGGATGATGATCCCCAATAAGCCCGGCGGCGGGTATGACCTGACCGGCCGGGCCGCCGTGAAATCCATGGAGGATAGCGAGCTCACCTCGCGCTTCGAGGTCTTCAATGTGACCGGCGCCAGCGGCACGGTCGCGATGGCCCGGCTGATGAACGAAGCCGGCGCGCAGGACGTGCTGATGACGATGGGCTTGGGCGTCGTCGGCGCGCTCTACACCAACAAGGCGGCCTACAAACTCACCGATGCCACGCCGATCGCCCGGCTTATCGAGGAGTCCGAGGGGGTCGCGGTGCCGGCCAAATCGCCATACCAGAGCATCGAGGATCTGGTGGCGGCGTGGAAGAAAAATCCCAAGGGAGTGACCGTCGGCGGCGGGTCGTCGCCCGGCGGACCGGACCACCTCTTCCCCATGGAACTGGCCCGCGCGGTCGGCATCGAACCCAAGTCCGTCAACTACACCCCGTATGACGGGGGCGGCGACCTGCTCGCGGCGCTGCTCGGCGCCAAGGTGGAGATGGCGACCACGGGGTTGGGGGAGTTCACCGAGCAGATCAAGGCGGGCAAGATCCGGGTGCTCGCCACCTCCGGGGAGAAGAAGATCGCGGGTGTCGACGCGCCCACCCTGCAGGAATCGGATATCGATCTGGTCTTCATCAACTGGCGCGGGGTGCTCGCGCCGCCGGGGCTGCCCAAGGCGCGCAAAAGCGAGTTCGTCGACCTGCTGACCCAGATGCACGCCAGCCAGGAGTGGAAGGACCAATTGGCCGAATACGACTAGACCGACGCCTTTATAACCGACACCGAGTTCGGTGACTTCCTGCGCGATCAGGACGAGCGCGTGGCCACCACGCTGACCGAATTGGGGCTGGTATGAGCGAACTGCATTCGGCCGGGCCACCCGGGGCTAACCCGCTCGCGGCCAACGAACCGGCGGCCAACGAACCAGCGGTAGGCGGGGCGAGCGGTGGGGCCACGGCGCTCGACGCCGAGCGCGTCGCCACACCGCAGCCCGACGCCGCACCGCCGGTCGAGCGCGGCATCGATCGGGCCCAGTTCGGCCTCGCCGCGCTGGTCGCGGCCGTCGGGCTGTGGGCGATCATCGACACCTGGGATGTGGTGCCCGGCTTCGCTGGGGCAGACCCGCTCGGGCCGCGCTTCCTGCCACTGGTGGTCGGCATCGGCCTGCTGGTCCTGGCCGCGCTGCTCGTCCTGGCGACTCTACGCGGTGACCGTGGGGAAGAGGAGGGCGGCGAGGACGTCGACCTCGGCCATCGGCCCGACTGGCTTACCGTGGCCAAGCTGGTGGCGATCTTCGCGATCAATATCGCGCTGGTGGACTTCCTCGGCTGGGCGATCACCGGGGCGCTGCTCTTCGCCGGGGTGGCCTGGGTGCTCGGCAGTCGCACGCCGCTCCGGGATCTGCTGATCGGCGCGGTGCTCTCCGTGGGCTCCTTCTATGCCTTCTACGTCGGTCTCGGTGTGCCGATCCCGCCGGGCATCCTGGACGGGATCCTCTGATGGGCGCCTGGGAAGGGCTGCTGCACGGCTTCGCCACCGCGCTGACGCCGATGAACCTGTTGTTTGCCTGCATCGGCGTGATCCTGGGCACCGCGGTCGGCGTGCTGCCGGGCATCGGTCCGGCGATGACGGTGGCCCTGCTGCTGCCGATCACCTACAACGTCGAACCGGCCAGTGCGTTCATCATGTTCGCCGGCATCTATTACGGCGGCATGTATGGCGGGTCGACCACCTCGATCCTGCTCAACACCCCCGGTGAATCCTCCTCGGTGATCACGGCCTTGGAGGGCAACAAGATGGCCAAGAACGGCCGAGCGGCCCAGGCACTGGCGACGGCCGCGATCGGCTCCTTCGTCGCCGGCTCCATCGGCACCGCCCTGCTGGTGGCCTTCGCGCCAAGCATCGCCAGCCTGGCGGTGAAGCTCGGCGCACCGTCCTATTTCGCGATCATGCTGCTGGCCCTGGTGGCGGTCACCGCGGTGCTGGGCGCCTCCAAGCTGCGCGGCTTCATCGCGCTCTTCCTCGGTCTGGCCATCGGCCTGGTCGGCATCGACGGCCTGACCGGGCAGAACCGGATGACCTTCGGCATCGCCCAGCTCTCCGACGGCCTGGACATCGTCGTGGTCGCCGTGGCGATCTTCGCGATCGGCGAGGCATTGTGGGTGGCCGCGCATCTGCGGCGCCGTCCGGTGGAGGTCATCCCGGTCGGACGGCCATGGATGGGCCGGGAGGACTGGAAACGCTCGTGGATGCCGTGGCTGCGCGGGACGGCATACGGCTTCCCGTTTGGTGCCCTGCCCGCCGGCGGTGCGGAACTGCCGACCTTCCTGTCCTATGTGACCGAGCGGCGGCTGACCAAGCATCCGGAAGAGTTCGGCAAGGGTGCGATCGAAGGCGTGGCCGGTCCCGAGGCGGCCAATAACGCCTCCGCCGCCGGGACGCTAGTGCCCATGCTCAGCCTGGGCCTGCCGACCAATGCCACCGCGGCGGTGATGCTGGCGGCGATGACCGGCTACGGCATTCAGCCCGGCCCGGGTCTCTTCGAGTCGCACGGGGATCTGGTCTGGGCGCTGATCGCCAGCCTCTTCATCGGCAATGCGCTGCTCTTGCTGCTCAACCTGCCGTTGGCGCCGTTGTGGGCGAAGCTGTTGCGCACCCCGCGTCCCTACCTCTATGCCGGGATCCTGTTTTTCGCCAGCCTGGGTGCGTATGCGGTGAACCTGCAGTGGTTCGACCTGCTCCTGCTGTTGGTGCTCGGTCTGCTGGGTCTGCTCATGCGCCGCTTCGGGCTGCCGGTGTTGCCGCTGATCATCGGCGTCATCCTGGGCCCGCGGATGGAGATCCAGTTGCGCCAGGCCTTGCAGCTCGGCGAGGGGCAATGGAGCACCCTCTTCTCCGAGCCCGCTGCCGTTGTCGTGTATATCGTCATCGCGCTGCTCTTCGTGCTGCCCCTCGCGCAGCGCGCGCTGCGCCGGAGTCCCCAGGAGACCGTATGAGCATCGTTGTCGCCTACAGCGCCGACACCGCCGGTGAGGCCGCGCTGGCCTTCGCCGCGCAGGAGGCCCGCCTGCGCGGGGAACGCCTGATCGTCGTCAACGCCACCCGCGGGGATGCGCTCGTGGATCCCCGGTATGCCGCGGCGGGTCAACTCCAGGGTATGGAGGAGGTCCTGGCCGGGGTGGAGCACGAGATTCGCCAGCCCATGGGGCCGGATGTCGCCGACCTGGTGCTCGCCGAGGTCGACTCCAGCGGTGCCGAATTGCTGGTCGTCGGTCTGCGCCGGCGCACCCCGGTGGGCAAGCTGAACATGGGCA
>CAKZIH010000374.1 GCA_936931335.1 uncultured Nostocoides sp.
GCTCGATCACCCGAACGTCGTCGGCGTGCACGAGGTCGGCACCTCGGAGCATGGCGTGTTCGTGGCGATGGAGCTCGTCGACGGCGAGACGCTCCGCGCGTCCGGGAACCCCGGCCTGATCTCCTGCTCGGTGTCGGGCCGGGCCGGGCGGCCGTCAAGGCGCCCGAGGCCTGAGCCGAGGGCCAAGCCGCGAGCCCAGCCCTCTGGTTCAAGGGCCCGCAACCTCGCGGTGGATCCGGGCGTCTGGTAGCCCGACCGGCACTCCCTGCCGGTCCTCTGAGCTACCCACAAGGAGCCAACATGTTGAGAGTCTCCCGCCCGCCAGCGCGTCAGCGCCGCCGTCGCGCCCGGGCCCTGGCCCTCGTCGCCACCACCGGTCTCGCCGTCGGCTACAGCGGTGCCGCACGCGGTCAGGACACCGCCGCCCCCACCCCGACGCCCGCGCCGGGCGGCTGGCAGGCACCCAAGGACCTGCCGGCACCCGCTGGCGGTCTCGTCGGCGCACTGCCCTACCAGGACCTGGATTCGGATGTCTGGCAGACCAATGGTGTCGGTCTGCGTCCCCAAGCCATCCCCAGCGTCAGCGGCTACCACGCGGAGTACGACCCCCTCGGACAGCGCATCGCCGTCTCTAGCGACTCAGGTCTGGAGCTGATGGCGGCCGACGGCAGCAAGCGCCGGGTGGTCCCCGGCACCACCAAGTGGACCTGGTTCAGTTGGCACCCCAATCAGCCGAACACCGTGGTGGCCGCCGGCGAGGGCCAGCCGACGTCGCTACTGACGCTGAATGGCGCCACGGTGCAATCAGTCAAGAAGTTGCCCGTCGCGGCCAATGCGTTCTACTTCAGCTACTCCCCGGACGGCCGCAAGCTGCTCGGGGTCGTCGGCGACAGCGTCTGGGTCTACAACGCGGACGGCACACAGGGCCGCAAGTACCAACTGCCGACCAGCGCCCGGGTCTGGTGGGGTCCCACGGGCGTCTCGTTCGTTTACACCGTCCGATTCGACGGGATCTACGAGCGGCCGCTGAACGCCACGAAGGCCAAACTCCTGGTGTCCACCAAATCCGAAGACATGCTCGGCTCGGAGGCGCTCGGGTATGACGCGACCGGTCGGCTGCTCTACGGCGACAGCGGCGTGGGCGGGCGCTCGCGGACCTTGCGGGCCTACGACTTCGACAGTGGGCGCTCGGTCGTGGTCGGCGACCCTCTGGTCATCCTCGACGAATACTCCTCCCGGGCGACCTCGGGGCAGGATCTGTCCACCTGCGACGCTGCCGAGGCCACGATCACCGGCACCGCGGGCAACGACCGCTTGGTCGGCACACCGGGCGACGATGTGATCGTCGGCCTCGGCGGCAATGACGTGATCGACGGGCGCGGGGGCAATGACATCGTCTGCGGCGGCGACGGCAATGACACCCTGACCGGCGGCGACGGCGACGACCGGGTCTTCGGCGATTCCGGCCATGACCGGGTCAACGGTGGGGCAGGGGACGACCGGGTCGGCGGCGGCGCGGGCCGCGACACCGTCGATGGGGGGCTGGGCAACGACCTCGCGCAGGGTGGTACCGAAGACGACACCGTCCTGGGCGGCGACGGCGAGGACGATGTGCGCGGCGGCTTCGACAACGACCGCGTCGACGGCGGGGCCGGGGCGGACGCGGCATACGGGGAACCGGGAGCGGACATCGTCCGCGGTGGGGCCGGCAATGACCTGGTGATGGGGTCCTATGCCTGGAACTCGCCCGACGTCGGCCGCGACGTCATCTACGGTGACGGCGGCGACGACAAGGTCATGAAGGCCTACGGCAACGGATCGCTCACCGGCGGTGCGGCATACGGCGGGGACGGCAACGACTGGATCTCGGACGCCGGCACCGCCGACGGGGGCGGCGGCAATGACGAAATCCGCTTCGTCGTCACCGCACATGGCGGAACTGGCGACGACCAGATCGGCTACGCCGTCCGAGATGCCTATGGCGACGCCGGCAATGACACGCTGGTCCTGCTCAACGCGCCATGCCAGTACGAGGACGGCTGCATTGCCGACGGCGGTGACGGCAACGACCTGATCACCGGCAACAATCAGGACGACATCCTGCGCGGCGGGGCGGGCGATGACACCATCAACGGTGTGCTCGGCAACGACACCATCGACGGCGGTGCCGGGCGAGACACCATCCACGGCGGGTTCGACAACGACACCATCACCGGGGGCGACGACGCCGACCAGATCGAGGGCGACAGCGGCAACGACACGATCGGCGGGGACGACGGCGACGATGTCATAGCCGGCGGTACTGGTACCGATGTGATCCGCGGCGGCAATGGAATGGACACCATCTCGGCGTTCGACCAGAACGACTCCCTCTACGGTGAGGCCGGGGACGACCGGCTCACTGGCGGAGCCGGCAACGACCGCCTCGACGGGGGCCCCGGGAGCGACCGGTGCGACGGTTCGGCCGGTACCGACACCGGGATCGCCTGCGAGATCCGGGTGAGCATCGAACGCTGATCCGCCCAAACCGGCCCGCAGTTCCCGCGGGCGAGTTCACCGCATACCGACCCCGCCCGGCACGACCGGGCGGGGTTGGGCCGGGGTCGGTTTGTGATCTGAGGCACTCGGCATGGCACGATGCGAAGTGATGGCCCCCAACGAGCGGAAGTGGACAACGATGCCCACCACGACCCTGCCCTCGTCCCAGGACGAGAACTACGACCTCAGCATTCTCGAGAACCGCGCCCCCAGCCTCGGTCACCTCTTCCGGGACCGGGTCGCCGAGAGCGGGCCGGAGATCGCATTCTGGTACCCCCAGGGCGATGACTATGCAAAGGTCACCTGGGATCAGTGCAAGGAGACCGTGTATGGCGTTGCCGCCGGCCTTATCGAGCTCGGCGTGCAGCCCGAGGATCGGGTCGCCCTGGCCTCCGGCACCCGGTATGAGTGGGTCGTGGCCGACCTCGCCACGATGTGCGCCGGCGCGGCCACGGTAACCATCTATCCCTCGACGATCGCCGACGACGTTGCCTATATCGCCCACGACAGCAACACCGTGGTCATCGTCGCCGAGGATGCCGAGCAGGTGGAGAAGCTGAAGGGCATCCGCGAGCTGCTGCCCGAGGTCCGCAAGGTCGTGGTCCTCGAGGGTGAGGGTGACGGCGACTGGGTGCTCTCCCGGGCCGAACTGCAGGAGTTGGGCCGCAAGCGGCTCGAGGCCGAGCCGGGTTGCGTGGACGAGCGCATCGACGCGCTCACTCAGGACCGCCTGGCCACCATTATCTACACCTCGGGAACCACCGGCCGGCCCAAGGGCGTGCGCTTGCTGCACAGATCCTGGACCTACCAGGGCGCCGCCGTGCAGAGCGCCGGGCTGCTGAGCAAGGACGACCTGCAGTACCTCTGGCTGCCGCTGGCGCACGTCTTCGGCAAGCAGTTGCTCACGCTGCCACTGCAGGTCGGCTTCCCGACCGTGGTGGATGGCCGGATCGACATGCTCATCGACAACCTGCCCAAGGTGCGCCCGACCATCATGGCCGCGGTGCCCCGGATCTTCGAGAAGGTTCACGGCCGGATCGTCTTGATGATGGCGCAGGACGGCGGTGCCAAGGAAAAGCTCTTCCACTGGGCCAACGCCGTCGGCGGCAAGGTGGTCGACCTGCGCCAGCAGGGCAAGCAGCCCTCTCGCCTGCTGCAGGCCCAGCACCGCCTGGCCGACAAGCTCGTGCTCGGCAAGGTCCGCAACCGCTTCGGCGGTCGGGTGCGCTTCTTCATCTCCGGGTCCGCGGGGCTGGACCCCGAGGTGAACCGTTGGTTCAACGGCAACGGCCTGCTCATCCTCGAGGGCTATGGGCTGACCGAGTCCAGTTCTGCGGCGCTGGTGAACCGACCGCACGCGCACCTCATCGGTTCCGTGGGCTGGCCGCTGCCGGGTCTTGAAGTCAAGGTCGCCGATGATGGCGAGGTACTGCTGCGCGGCGACGGCATCATGGACGGCTATCACAACAACCCGCAGGCCACGGCCGAGGTGCTGGACGCCGACGGGTGGTTCCACACCGGCGACATCGGCGAGTTGGACGAGCGCGGTTTCCTGGCGATCACCGACCGCAAAAAGGACCTCTTCAAGACCTCGACCGGGAAGTACGTCGCGCCCTCCCAGGTGGAGGCGCGCTTCAAGGGCCTGTGCCCGTATGTCGGTCAGTTCGTGGTCCAGGGGGCGGATCGCAAGTTCGTCTCGGCCCTGGTGACGCTCGACCCGGAGGCCATCACCGACTGGGCCAAGCAGAACGACCTGGGTGACAAGTCGTATGCGGGGATCGTCAGTTCCGACGCCGCCCGGGAGATGGTGCAGGGGTATATCGACCAACTCAACTCCGGCCTCAACAAGTGGGAACAGGTCAAGCGCTTTGAGATCCTGGACAACGACCTGTCCGTCGACCGGGGCGAACTCACGCCCAGCCTCAAGGTGAGGCGCAAGGTCGTCTCCGAGCAGTACAAGAAGGAGATCGACGCCCTCTACGCGTGAGGTGAGCCGCGCCATACGTGCGCGGGGCGCGGGCGCGCGTTTGGGCGGGGGCCGGGATCGACCTACCCTGGAGGAATGCCTGGTCAGTCTCGATTCGCCGAACTCGAGCCGCTGCTGGAGCGGGTCAGCAAGCCCATCCAGTATGTCC
>CAKZIH010000375.1 GCA_936931335.1 uncultured Nostocoides sp.
AGTGGGCGCGAGGGGATTGCCCCCTCGCGCCCACTAACCGCCCGGCGGTATGTCGTTACTTGGTGGTCAGGCGCAGCAGGAAGCGCTGCCCGGACTCCTCGGTGCTCGCGCTCATGCCCACGGCCGACAACGGTGCGACATTGGCCTTGGTCTCTGCGTCCATCGTGGAACCGAACTTGGCGATCATGCCGGCGATGTCGGCGAAGGCGACGAACTGCGCCTTGCCGGCGTCGGGAACGGCTGCGGAGAAGGCCGGGGACGACCCCAGGCCCGAACCCGAGGCAACCTGCGCGGCGTAGGTGTCGTCGAGGGCAACGATCGTGCGCCCCGAATCCCCAGACACCCGCAGCGGCGACGACGCGGAGGAGGAGGTAGCGGACGACAACTGGTTGCCCAACGTGGAGGTCAGGGTCTGGATCCGGGCGTGGTCACCATTGCTGACCAGGGCGACCTGCGGCATACCGCTGGCCTCGTCCATGCCGCCAAAGGCGACCGCGAACTTGCTGCCCAGCAGCGCGGACAGATCCTCCGGCAGGCGGATGCCGAACTGGGACTGCAGTTGCTCGGTCATCTGGGTGAACTCGCTGCCACCCTGCTTGGTCGCCTCCGCCCAGGACTTGCTCACCGTTTCGCCGCCATTGGCCAGACCGAAGGCGGCCAGCGTGCCGGCTGGGAGCTCGCTCACTCCGGTGTCGCCATTCTTGCCTTCGACCTTGGCGGTGTCGAAGGAGCGGGCGGCCAGCTCGAGCGCGGTGCCGTCGAAGCGCAGCGCGGCCGCGACCCGGCCCTTGGCCTTAGCCGCGAGATCGTCCAGTTGCGCGGACAAGGCCGAGGCCGAAGCCGAGACCTTCGCCTTGGCAATCCCGGCGCGTACGGCTGCCTCGGTGTCCAGCCACATGGTCGCGATGCCGGGGTTGCCCACGCCATCCATGTCCGAGGCGAAGTTCTTGGCCTTGGCCAGCGACGCATCCTTGGCCGACTTCACCGCGCCATCGACGGTGGCCTGCTTGCCGCCGCAGACCACATAGTCGGCCCCCACATTGCAGTAGGACTTCGTGGCGTCCAGCTTGGCCACGGCGGCTTTGGCCTTGTCCGCGTCGGTGGTCGCCAGGGCGACCAGCGGCACGAACTCGTTGCCCTCCGGCACCACGGCAACCGCGAACCGCTTGCCCAACCAGGGCTTGATGTCGGTCTCGTAGTTGAGGTTGGTGAGCTGACCCTCCTTCTGGGCCTGCTTGACCAACACCTCGCCGAAATCGACATCGTCCCGCTTGACCTCGTCCGGAGCCTTGGGGAACTTGCGAACGAAGCGCAGCGCGTCGAGCTTCTGCTCCGCGCTGGGGTCGAGGTCGACGTCGACATAGGCGAGCGCGGTGGCGGGGATGACGTCCTCCGGCTGGGCACCCCCGCCGCCCAAGGTCCCGTATGCCGCGGCGCCTGTGCCGGCCAACGCCACGCCAGCAACCGCCCCGATCAGAATCTTGTTCATTCTCGTCCCCTCCGACGTATGTCGCACGGCCGGGCCGCGCTCGCGACCGGTTGGCCGCCACGTGTGTTGACGGCCCATCCGGCCGCTTGGTTCCACCGTATCGTCGGCCGCCGACAACCCGGATGAGCAGGATGACTCAGTCACCCCATCTGGGGTCGGCCACCGATTGCTGGCGCTAGTCGTCGCCGTGATCCTCGACATCCGCGCCCGCAGGAGCGCGAGTTAGGCGCTCAGGCCGGCCACGATATTGACCGCCGAGCCGAGGATGACCACGCCCAGCACGAAGCCCAGCAGGCAATGCTGGAGGACCACGCGGCGAATCGCTTTGCTGCTCACGCTGGTGTCCGACACCTGGTAGGTCATGCCGAGATTGAAAGCGAAGTAGGCGAAGTCCCGATAGTCCGGGTCCTCGTCGCTATTCCAATCGATCCCGCCGCCGCGGTCCTCGTCGTAGTACAGGCGGGCGTAGCGCAGTGCATACATGGTGTGGACCATCAGCCAGGACAAGGCGATGGTGCCCAACCCCAGGGCGGCGCAGGCCAGTTCGGCTGGTCCATGGCTGGCGGCGGCTTGCTTCAGGTAGAAGCCCAGCGCCCCGATGCTCGCCAGCGCGGCGACGGTGATGGCCGCATCGGCTGCTGATCGGCTGCCGTCCTCCCTGCTGGCCAGCCGCTTGGTCTGCTCCGGGTCCAGGCGCCGCAAGGGGATCCACACCCACAGCAGCCAGGCGAGGGTGGCGGCACACCAGGCGCTACCCACGGCATACCGGGGCTCGGTGAGCGCGCCGATCAACGCGCCCAATGCCGCCCCGATCAGCGCCGAGGCGAGCAGTCGTCTGCCGGCGCTGACCCGGGTGAGTGACGGCGAGTGGCGAGCGGGCTGCTCGGGCCGTTTTGGGGTGTGGGTGCTGCTCACTCGCCGATGGTGCCACGCGCGCCTGGGCCGATGTTGGCAGGGTAAGACGCCGCAGAATATGTCGATCGGCGGTGTCGATCGGGAGCCTGTCCGCGCGTCAATGAGCCGGAGCCGACACGCGGTCGGCATACCCGGAAACGAAGGAGCACCAGATGAAGTACGTCGTCCTCATCCACGCCAACCCGCAGCCGTGGGGGCACCCGACCGATCAGTTCACGGCCGAGGGCCGGGCGCAACCGGCCGAGTACCACGAGGAGGCGGGGGCGTCCTTCGACGCGCTCTTGACGGAGATGCAGGAACGGGGCGAGTTCGTGCACGCCGAGGCGCTCGGGGATCCTCGGGACGCACGGATCATCGGCTGGACCCCGACGAATCACCCGGTGAGCCAGGGCCCGTATGCCGAGACCGCCGAGCACCTGGCCGGCTTCTTCGTCATCGATGTGGAATCGGCGCAGCGGGCCCGCGAGATCGCCGACCGCTTCGCACAGCCGGGCGGCACCATCGAGTTGCGCCCCTGCGCGGACTGAGCCGCGGGCGGGTCGCCGGGGAGAAGCGAATGTCAGGACAAATTGTTGACAGTCGCAGGCACGGCCGGGGATGCTGAGGTGTCGCGCCGGTGCGCGACCATACCGAAGCGCCCGCAGCCATCCGGCCAGGCGTGACAGATAGCGAGCTGGAGGACGTATGAGGATCGGGCTGGCCGGGGTCGGGCGCATCGGGGCTTTCCATGCGGCGACCCTGCGGGATCTGCCGGAGGTCTCGGAACTGGTGGTGGCCGATATCAACGCCGACATCGCCGCCCGGGTCGCCATCGATCTCGGCGTGCAGTCCGCCCCCGACATCGACAGCCTGCTCGCCAGCGGCTTGGACGCGCTGGTGATCACCACGGCGACCCCCGGGCATGCGCCCCTGCTGCGCCGCAGCATCGCCGCAGGCATCCCGACCTTCTGCGAGAAGCCGGTCGCCGCCACCCTGGACGAGACCATTGAGCTGACCCGGCTGTCCGAGGCCAGCTCGGTGCCGGTGCACGTGGGCTTCCAGCGGCGCTTCGACACCGCATACCGGCGGGCGCAGGAAGCGGTCCGCAACGGTGAACTCGGTGTGGTGCATGCGATTCGGGCCATCACCCACGACCAGTCGCCGCCGCCGAGTGGGTATGTCGCTACCAGCGGCGGGATCTTCCGCGATTGCAGCGTGCACGACTTCGACATCCTGCGGTTTGTCAGCGGGCGCGAGGTCGCCAGCGTCTATGCCACTGGGGAGAACCGCGGTGCCGACTACTTCGCCAGCGCCGGGGATGTGGCCACCGGAGCGGCGATCCTCACTCTCGACGACGGCACCATCGCCAGCGTCACCGCGACCCGGTATTCCGGCGGCGGGCATGACGTGCGGATGGAGGTCATGGGGGACCTCGGCGCGATCGCGGTCGGCCTCGATGACTCCCTTGCGCTGCGCTCGCTGGAGCCCGGCGTGAGCTTCCCGGCCGGCCCGGTGCATATGTCGTTCATGGAGCGCTTCCAGCCCGCGTATGTCGCCGAGCTCACCGCATTCTTCGATGTCGCTGCCGGGCGCACCCCCAGCCCGTGCACGGTCCGAGACGCATTGGAGGCCTTCCGCATCGCCGAGGCCTGCGAGCTGTCCCGGGCGCAGCGGCGGCCGGTCGCCATGAGCGAAATCCCTACCGTTGAGACGTCAGGAGGAGCAGAGTGACGAGCGCGCTCGGAGCATTGGAGGGCCGGGTAGCCGCCGCACCCATCTCGTGGGGGATCTGCGAGGTGCCCGGCTGGGGCGAGATGATGCCCGCCGACCGCGTCCTGGCGGAGATGCGCGAGCTCGGGCTGCCCGCGACGGAGCTCGGCGCGCCGGGGTTCCTGCCGGAGGACCCGGTCGGTGTCGGGGAGCGACTCGCGGCATACGGGCTCGGGCTCGTCGGCGGGTTTGTGCCGCTGGCGCTACACGACCCAACCCAGCGCGAGGACGCCCTACGCCGGGCCACGGAGGTCGCGCAACTCTTCCAGGTTTGCGGGGCAACGCGATTCGTCACCGCGCTGGTGCAGGACTACGACTGGAGCACCCCGGTGCCCCCGGACGCGGACACGATGGCCGTCGTGGGCGAATGCCTGCGCGAGGTGGACGCGATCTGCGCCGTGCACGGCCTCACCCAGGTGCTGCACCCGCACGTCGGGACCATCGTGGAAACCGCCGCCGACGTCGCGCTGGCGCTGGAGCACACCGACGTCCTGTGGTGCCTGGACACCGGGCATCTGCAGATCGGCGGGGTCGACCCGGTCGCCTTCGCGCGCGAGCACGCCGACCGTGTCGGGCATGTGCACCTCAAGGACGTCGACACCGCGACCTCCGACCGGGTGCTCGCCGGTGAGCTTTCCCTGGTCGAGGGCGTGCAGGCCGGGATGTTCCGGGTCCTGGGTGCCGGCGATGTCGCGATCGACGAGGCCGTGCTCGCGCTTGAGAACGCCGGGTATGACGGCTGGTACGTCCTGGAGCAGGACACCGCATTGATGTCCGGTATGCCGCCGGCCGGCGCCGGCCCGATCGAGGATGTCGCCGCGTCGCTGGCATACCTGCGGACCGCGGTGGCGCCCCGCCTGGCCTGAGGTCTCGCCGCGTCACGGACGGATCTCGTCGGTCGGGGCAATGAGGCCGACCAGAGCGCCTGGCCGGAGCCGTCTGGGGGTGACTCAGAGGTAGTGCCGCTGAGCCTGCTTGGCGGCGAGGTGCTCGGCATACGCCTGCTGGGTGGAAGCGAGGATGGAGACCTCGGCGACCGGCACATCCCACCAGGCGGTGCCGGGCGGGTTCGGCCCGGTGAGGTCGGTCTCGATATACAGCACGGTGGTCCGATCCGAGGCGACGGCCGCGGCGTAGTTTTCCCGGAACTCGGCGATTCCGTTGCAGCGCAACACATCCGCGCCCCAGGAGGCGGCATTCGCGGCCAGATCGAAGGGCACGACCTCGCCGTCGAGACGCCCCGCGCGCCCGCCCTCGCGCATCCGGTACGTCGTGCCAAACCGCTGCGACCCCCGGGATTCCGAGAGCGCTCCGATCGACGCGAAGCCGTGGTTCTGCAAGAGGACGATGATGACCTTCAGGTCCTCGGCGACGATCGTCGCGAGCTCCATCGGGGACATCTGGTAGGTGCCGTCGCCGACGATGGCGACCACTTCGTGCTCGTCGCCCACGGCGAGTTTGGCGCCCATGGCCGCGGGGATCTCATAACCCATGCAGGAGTAGGCGTATTCGACGTGGTATTGCTCGGGAGTCGTTGCCCGCCATAGGCATTGGAGATCGCCGGGCATGGAGCCGGCGGCGTTGATGAGCACATCCCGCGGCCCCATGAGTTCGTTCAGCGCACCGAAGACCTCGGTCTGCGCGGGCAGCGGCGCGTGATCGCGGTGATAGCACTCGTCGACCTGGCGTTGCCAGTCGGCGTCGAGGTCCACCGCCTCCTGCCGGTATGCCGCGTCCACCGACCAGTCCGCCAGTGCACCGCTCAGCGCCCGCAGCGCCGAGCGCGCGTCCGCCTGCACCATGACGGCCCCGTGCTTGGCGGCATCGAAGCCAAGGGTGTTGATATTGACGAACCGGACGTCCGCACGATCGAAGATCGTGTGGCTGGCGGTGGTGAAATCGGAATAGCGCGTGCCGATGCCAATGACCAGATCCGCTTGGCGCGCAAGGGCATTCGCGGCGGACGACCCGGTCGATCCGACACCGCCAACGGCGCTCGGGTGGTCCCAGTTGATCGCGCCCTTGCCGGCGTGCGTGTCGGCTACCGGTATGCCCGTGGCACTCGCAAACTCTCGCAGCTCCTGGGCGGCCTCGGAGTAGACGACGCCCCCGCCGGCGACGATCAACGGCCGCTGCGCGGACCGGATCGCGTCCACCGCTCGGGCCAGCGCCGCGGGCTCTGGTTCGGGGCGAGCGACATACCAGGTGCGCTCGGCGAAGAAGGCGACCGGCCAGTCATACGCCTGGGCCTGGACATCCTGAGGCAGCGCGATGGTCACCGCGCCGGTGTCGGCCGGGTCGGTGAGCACCCGCATGGCGTTCATCAGCGACGGGATGAGCTGCTCGGGCCGGTTGACCCGGTCGAAGAAGCGGGAGACCGGGCGGAAGCAGTCGGTGACCGCGGTGTCCAGGGTCTGCGGCGATTCCAGTTGTTGCAGAACGGGATCCGGGATTCGGCTGGCGAACTGATCGGAGGGCAGCAGGAGCACCGGGATCCGGTTGGTGGTCGCCAGTGCGGCGCCGGTGACCATATTGGTCGCCCCCGGGCCGATGGAGGTGGTCACCGCCATGACCTGAAGGCGATTGCGGGTGCGGGCGAAGGCGGTCGCCGCGTGCACCCCGCTCTGCTCATTGCGCACCAGGTAGTAGGGCAGGTGTCCATGGGCGAGCGGGTCGGCGGTGGCGCCCTGCGCGCCATCCTCAGGCTCGGCGAGCGCATCCTCGAAGGTGACCTGATCCTGCAGCAGCGCCTGGCCGACCCCGCATACATTGCCGTGCCCGAAGATGCCGAACATCCCGGTGACCAGGCGCTGACGCTGCCCATCGCGCTCGGAGTACTGGGCGCCCAGGAAACGGACCACGGCCTGGGCAACGGTGAGCCGGACGGTCTCACTCATGACGGCAGCTCCTTCGCGAGCGAATCAGGGTGCGGGCCAAAGGATGTCGCGCACGAGGCGGTCCAGCTCCTCATCGGCCTCGAGAAACTGTCTCATCGTCTTGCGGGTGGCCCCGAAGCTGTCGAACTCGGCGGGCGTCATTCCATCGGGCTCGTAGGCGCGGACGAAGTCCGGGAAAGCCGCGGTGAGCCGCTCGATGATCGCCGCATCGACCGGCACGTCCATCCGATCCGCCGGCACGATGCCGCTCGCCTGGATCTTTTCTTGCCAGGCAAACGGCGGCGAGATAACCACATCGCCGCCGATGAACTCGCTCCACTGCTGGGTGCTGCGGAAGGCGGCGACCAGCAGGCGAGAGCGGAAGCCGCGCTCTTGGAAGATCCGGTATGCCCGTTTGGCGGCGGCGATGCCCGCCCATTCCAGGTCGCCGTCGGCCAGTTCCGCGCCCTCGGCGAGCTCCCCCCGGCCGGCGAGATCCTTGAGCCAGTCATCCAGGCGGCCCACCATGATCGTCACCACATTGCCGATGCTGTCATTGGGCAGCCCCGCGGCGGTGCGGGCGTCGAGGCCGCGTTCGATTGCCTCCGCGGCGGCGACCGCCTGGGCCACGGTGAAAGAGACCGTGACATTGACGTTCACGCCCCGGCGGACGGCATCCTCGATGGCGCGCAGACCCGTCTGGGTGGCCGGGATCTTGACGATGATGTTGTCCGCCAACGCGGAGAAATGCTCCGCCTGGTTGGCCAGTGCCTGGGCGTCCCGGGCCAGCCGCGGGTCGGTCTGCATCGAGAGTCGGCCGTTGCGCCCGCCATACCGCTCGAAGGCCGGCTCCAACAGCTTGGCGGCCTCCAGCGAGATCTCCTGCACCACCTGCCAGCCGATCTCCGACTCGCTCGCGGTGGGACGCTCGGCGGCGATCTGCGTCATTCGCGCGCTCCAGCGGGGCAGGTCGTTCTTGATGCATTGCACCGCGATGACCGGATTGCAGGTCGCGCCAACCGCACCCCAGGCAATGGACTGAGTGAGCTCCCGCGGGTCCGCGGAATCGTTCCAGAGCACCGTGGGCTCGGCGGATGTCATCTGCTCCAGCGGCGAGGCGCTCATCCAGTTCTCCCGAAACGTGACTTTGTAAGGACATAAGGACTATAGCGAGGATCGTCAACCGAGGCCAGAGTCTCCCGAGAGCGCCCGCCGTCAGCGCTCGTGCACCGTCACATCGAAGGCGTACTGGTCGAAGCGATAGCAGTGGTCGCCGAACTCCACCGGGGATCCGTCAGCGGCGAAGGCGCGCCGGCTCATGGTGAGCAAAGGATCCCCGGCGCCCAGGCCGAGCAGTTTGCGTTCCCGCGGCGTGGGACGGCGAGCCCCGATGGTCTGGTGCGCGATCACCGGTTTGACGCCCCGCAGGCGCAGCAGGGCATACAGTCCCTCCTCGGCCAGGTCGTCCTCGAGGATGCCGGCGAACTCGGGTGGCAACCAGTTCGCCAGGATCGCGGTCGGGGTGTCATCGGCGAAGCGCACACGCTCGACATACACCAACGGGGTGTCGGCGGGCAGGCCGAGCGCTTCTGCGGCAACGGGATTCGGGCGAGCGGGGTCGGTGGCCAGGACGCGGGTCGTCGGCTGCCGCCCCTTGCGCAGCAGGTCCTCGTGCAGGCTGGTCAGCTCGTCGCGTCGGTGCACCATCTGGCTGGCGACGGTGGTCCCCACGCCCCGGCGGCGCACCAGCAGCCCGCGGTCCACGAGCTCGCCGATCGCCCGGCGCACGGTCGGGCGGGACAGGGAGAGGCGAGCGGCGAGGTCGAGCTCGTTCTCGAAGGCGTCGCCCGGCTTGAGTTGGCCCTCGGTGATCGCCGCGGTGAGCTGTTCGGAGAGCTGGTGATAGACCGGGACCGGGCTCGCGCGGTCGATGAAGATGGGCAGCGGCTTCACCCGACGGAGTGTATGGGCCTCGCGCGACGGCGTTGATCCGAATGTCAGAACAAAGATTGACAGGCCCAGGGCGGTGCGGCAGCCTGACGGTAACCCCCCGCCGCAGAAGGAGCACACGATCGTGGCCCCGCGTTCGTTCGATGTGTTGGCGATCGGCCGGGTGGGCGTCGACCTCTATCCGGAGCAGTCCGGCGTCGGCCTGGAGGACGTGGCGAGTTTCGCGAAATTCCTGGGCGGCAGCGCCGCGAATGTCGCCGTCGCCGCCGCCCGGTTCGGGCACTCGGCCGCCCTGATCTCGCGCACCGGGGATGACCCCTTTGGTCGGTTCGTGCGCGCCAGCCTGCAGACGTATGGCGTGGACACCACATACCTGGCCACCGACCCCACGCTGCCCACCCCGGTCACCTTTTGCGAGATCTTCCCGCCGGACAATTTCCCGCTCTACTTCTATCGCTATCCCACGGCCCCGGACCTGCGCGTTGGCCTGGAGGAGATCCCACCGGTGGCCACCACCCAGAGCCGCCTCTTTTGGGCGACGCTCACCGGGCTTTCCGGGGAGCCGAGCCGCAGCGCGCACATGAGCGCGTGGCAGCAGC
>CAKZIH010000376.1 GCA_936931335.1 uncultured Nostocoides sp.
CCATGCCCCCGTCCACGGCGGCCTGCCTAGTCGGCCCAGCCCCGCCGTCCGCGCGCGGCGCCGGTTCGCGGTTCTGGCCGTCGGGGTGCTCCTGCTCGCAGGCGCCGGAGCACTGGCCCGGTTCACCTTCCGCTCGGCAACCGGCCCGGTCTGCCAGGCCACCGCCTCGGGCAGCACCTCCGCCTTCACCCCGGAACAGACGGAGAATGCCGCCCTCATCACCGCGGTCGCGCTGCGGCGCGGGCTGCCGGCCCGCGCCGCGACCATCGCCCTGGCCACCGCCTTGCAGGAATCGGGTCTGCGCAATCTGGACTACGGCGACCGGGACTCGGTCGGCCTCTTCCAGCAGCGCCCCTCGCAGGGCTGGGGCAGCGTCGCGCAGATCATGGACCCGATCTATTCGGCGGGCAAGTTCTACGACGAGTTGGTGCGCGTGCGCGACTACGAGAATCGCCCGATCACCGAGGTTGCCCAGGAAGTCCAGCGCAGTGCCTATCCAGATGCGTATGCCGATCACGAACAGCAGGGCCGCGTGCTCGCCTCCGCCCTCGCCGGTCACTCCCCCGGCGGCCTGGCCTGCCGGCTGGCGGACCCGTCCGGGGCCGGGGACGGCGCTGAACTCGTCGACGAATTGTTCACCCAACTCGGCCACCGAGCGGGCATCGAGGGACGGGTGCTGACCGTGCACACCACCAGCCAGGAGAGCGCCTGGACGGTCGCCGCCTGGGCCGCAGCCCACGCCGAGCACCACGAGATCACCCGGATCACCGTGGCCGGACGCGACTGGCGACGGGACAAGGAGCCGCTGCGCTGGCATACCGCTTCGGGCGACGCGGACCCGACCACGGTGCGCATCGCGCTGGCCTGAGACACCAGCGGAACGCGCACACCACAAGGCCCGGCCGGCATACCGCCGACCGGGCCAAGTGCGGCGGACGCCGAAGCGAGCTCAGCGTTCGCCGATGACGACGAAATCGCGCTCGGTGTGGCCCGTGTAGAGCTGGCGCGGGCGGCCGATCTTGGTCGCCGGGTCCTCGATCATCTCGCGCCACTGGGCAATCCAGCCCGGCAGGCGACCGAGGGCGAAGAGGACCGTGAACATCTTGGTCGGGAAGCCCATGGCCTTGTAGATCAGGCCGGTGTAGAAGTCCACATTCGGGTACAGCTTGCGCTCGATGAAGTAGTCGTCGGCGAGCGCGACCTCTTCGAGACCCTTGGCGATGTCCAGCAGCGGGTCGCTGGCACCCAGCTTGTTGAGGATGTCGTCGGCGGTCTTCTTGATGATCGCCGCGCGCGGGTCGTAATTCTTGTAGACCCGGTGACCGAAGCCCATGAGGCGCTGGTTGGTCTGCTTGTTCTTGATTTTGGTCATGAAGTCCTTGGGGTCCTCCCCGGACTTATGCAGCGCACCCAGCATCTCCAGCACGCTCTGGTTGGCGCCACCGTGCAGCGGCCCGAAGAGCGCATTGATCCCGGCCGAGACCGAGGCGAAGAGGTTGGCGTGCGAGGAGCCGACCAGACGCACCGTGGAGGTGGAGCAGTTCTGCTCGTGGTCGGCGTGCAGGAGCAGCAGCAGGTCGAGCGCCTTGACCATGTCCGGGTCCGGCTCGTAGGGCTCGGCCGGGAAGCCGAACGTCATCCGCAGGAAGTTCTCCGTCAGCGACAGGCTGTTGTCGGGGTACAGGAACGGCTGACCGATCGACTTCTTGTACGCATAGGCCGCAATGGTCGGCAGCTTGGCCAACAGCCGGATGGTGGAGATCTCCACCTCTTCGGGGTCGAAGGGGTCGAGGCTGTCCTGGTAGAAGGTGGACAGCGCGGACACCGCCGAGGAGAGCACCGGCATCGGGTGGGCGTCCCGGGGGAAGCCGTTGAAAAACAGCTTCAGGTCCTCGTGCAGCAGCGTGTGCCGGCGCAGCTTGCCGTCGAAGTCGGCGAACTCATCCGCGGTGGGAAGCTCGCCATAGATGAGCAGATAGGCGACCTCGATGAAGTTCGACTTCTCGGCCAGCTGATCGATCGGGTACCCGCGATAGCGCAGGATGCCCGCGTCGCCGTCGATATAGGTGATCGCACTCGTACACGAGGCGGTGTTCATGAACCCGATATCGAGCGTCGTATCGCCGGTCTCCTTCAGGAGCGCCGAGATATCGAAGCCGTCGTTGCCCTCGCTCGCGGGAATCCGCTTGAGGTCCAGTTCCTTGCCCTCGACGAGCAGCTTTGCGCCGTCAGTGCCTTCGTTCGCCATATCGCGCAAACTACCGCACGCCTCGCGGCCGCGACGACGCACGCCCGGATCGGTTGCTGCTCAGGCGCGCAACCGGCCGACGGCGTCGGCGATCTGAGCGTCCGTCGCGGTGAGCGCGATGCGGACATACTGGGCGCCGCGCGGGCCGTAGAAGCTGCCGGGCGCGGCGAGGATCCCGCGCTCAGCCAACCGCTCCAGCGTGACGAATGCGTCCTCGTCGGCGGTCCCCCACAAATACAGACCCGCCTGCGAGCCCTCGACCCGAATGCCGAAGGCCGCCACCGCCGGAGCCAGCAGCTCGCGCCGGGCCCGGTATGTCGCGACCTGCGCCGCGACATGCGCCTCGTCGCCGAGTGCGGCCACCAGCGCATGCTGCACCGGGGTCGGCATCATCATCCCGGCGTGCTTGCGTACCTGGGCGATCCGGTCCACCAGGACCGGGTCGCCGGCGAGGAAAGCCGCCCGATAACCGGCCAGATTGGACTGCTTGCTGAGGCTGTAGGCGACCAGCAGGCCACGCACATCCCCGTCGGTGACCCGCGGGTCCAGCAGTGAGAGGGTGGTAGGCGGATCGCCCGGCTCCCGCTGCGCGCGCCAGTCCAGTTCGGCGTAACACTCATCGCTGGCGACGATCACGTCATACCGGCGGGCCCAGTCCACGACCTTGCGGAGGTGACCGACGCCTAGGACGGAACCATCCGGGTTGCCCGGGCTGTTGAGCCAGAGCAGCCGCGGGGCGGTGGCGGCGGTCATCGGCCCGAGGCCGGTCAGCGAGGTCATCGGGACCGGGGTCGCCCCGGCGAGGCGGGCACCCACGTCATAGGTCGGATAGGCCACGGCCGGGTGCGCGACCCGGTCGCCGGCGCCCATGCCGAGGAAGGTCGGCAGCCAGGCAACGAGTTCCTTGGAGCCGACCGTGGGGATGACCCCGGCCGGGTCCAACCCCGGCACCCCGCGCCGGCGGGCGAACCAGTCGACCACGGCTTCGCGCACCGCCGCAGTGCCGATGGTCAGCGGATAACCGGGGGCGTCGGCCGCCACCCGCAAGGCCTCCTGCACCACCGCGGGCGTGGGGTCGACGGGCGTGCCGACCGATAGATCGATCAAACCGCCCTCAACAGAACTCGCCCGCGCCTTGAGCGGCGCGAGCGAGTCCCAGGGAAAGTCAGGCAGCGAGCGCATGTGCTACTCGGCGCTCTCCTGCGGCGGCAGCGCGGTGATCAGTTCGTGGTCCTTGTTGATCAGGCCCATCTTGGCCGCGCCACCGGGGCTGCCCAGGTCATCGAAGAACTCGACATTGGCCTTGTAGTAGTCGGCCCACTGCTCCGGCACATCGTCCTCGTAGTAGATCGCCTCGACCGGGCACACCGGCTCGCAGGCGCCGCAGTCCACGCATTCGTCGGGGTGGATGTAGAGCATCCGTTCGCCCTCGTAGATGCAGTCGACCGGGCACTCGTCGATGCAGGCCTTGTCCTTCAAGTCCACACACGGCTGGGCGATCACATACGTCATGCCACCCATCTTAGATCCGTCCTCGCGGCATCCGTCCTGGTGTCCGCCGGTGAGCCATACTCGCCCGGTGACTACCACAGCCGCCTCCATCCCCACCCCCGATGGCGACCTGCCGGTCCGCCTGTGGCTGCCCGCCGCGGGCACCGGCCCGGGCATCGTGCTGTGTCAGGAGATCTTCGGCATCAGCTCGTATGTCGAGCGCCGCGCCGCCGATCTCGCCGCACTCGGGTATGTGGTCGCCGCACCGGAGTTCTATTGGCGTCTGGGCGCCACGAGCGTGCCGGATGGACCGGACATGCTGGAGCAGGGCATGGCCCTGGCGCAGCAGGTCAACTGGGAGGCCGCCGTGACGGACGGGGTGGCCGCATACCGCTGGCTCGGCGAGCAGCCGCAGGCCAGCGGCAAGGTCGGCCTGGTGGGCTTCTGCTGGGGCGGCGGGCTCGCATTCAATATCGCGGCGCAGATCGACCCGGCGTGCCTGGTGTCCTACTACGGCTCGGCGCTGCCGAGCCTGCTCGAGCTCGCCCCGCGGGTGACCTGCCCGAGCCTGCATCACTTCGGCGATGCGGACAGCTTCATCGACCGGCCCACGGTGGAGCGGATCCGGGAAGCGGTAGCCGCGGGTGGGCAAGCGGAGTTCTTCACCTATCCCGAGGCCGACCACGCCTTCGACAACCCGGACTTCGACAACTTCCACCCAGAGGCGGCCCAGATCGCCTGGGGCCTGACCGAGTCTTTCCTGTCGCGCACCCTGCCGACCGGCAGCTAACCCACAACCGCGACGGCCGGCCGATCAGCGTGATCG
>CAKZIH010000377.1 GCA_936931335.1 uncultured Nostocoides sp.
GTACAGGGCCTGGTGCCGCAGGCCCAGGCGCTCACCCAGGACGAAGGCCTCGGCGACGGCGATGTCGGAGCTTCCGAGATCGTCGACCGGGACGAATTGCGACGCCGCCGCGTCCGTGTCAGCGCTCATGGCGACGCCCAGGGTCAGCCGGTCGAGGGCCTGCGCCCAGGTGTTGTTCTCGAGGCCGCCGAGGCTGTACTCGCCGCGATGCTGGGCATCGAGACCCCAGCGAGCCTCCGTCGTGCGGACCCACCGGGCGATGCGTTCGAGCGCGTCGGTGTCGAAGCCGAACTTCTCGGCCACCGCGGGGAGCCCCGCGAAGTCGAGCACCTGCGAGGCGGTGACGCGGCTCGTCACGAGTTCGACGAGACGCTGCGCGGCTTCGGCCAGCGGGTTGGTGGCCGAAACGGCGCGGTCCGCCAGTTGCACGCGTAGACGCCGGCCGGGGTGGTGGTCGTGCTCGGGGTGCGGATCTTCTCCAATGTCGCCTCGATCCGCCGCCACCTCTTCCACGCCTGATGTCCACCGCGCTACCCCCCGCCGGTTCCGCGCCCGCACCCGAGGAGCCGCCGACGCCGCGAGCCGCCGTATGGCGCCACCTGTGGCACGCCGGGCGCGGGACCTTCCTGGTCGCGCTGCTGGCGCTCGGGCTCGGCTTCGCCATCTCGGCGCAGGTGGCCTCCACCCGCTCCCAGGGGCTCGACGGCCTGAGCCAGCAGGAACTCATCGGCGTGCTGGACACGGTGACTCAGCAGGGCGTGCGGCTGGGGGAGGAGCTGCGGGAGTTGCAGCGCACCCAGGACCGGCTGGAGTCCGGGGCCGGCACCGAGGCCGAGGCGCTGCGGGTGGCCAAGGAACGCGCCGACACCCTGGCGATCCTTGCCGGCACCGTCCCAGCCTCCGGGCCTGGGATGCGGATGACCATTGACGACCCGCAGGGCAAGGTGGGCTCGACCATCCTGCTCGATGCCCTGCAGGAGTTGCGGGACGCCGGCGCCGAGGTGGTGCAGATCGGGGATGCCCGGGTGGTCGCCGGCACCTATTTCACCGACACCGACGGCGGGGTCCTGGTCAGCGGGGTGAAGGCCAGCGCGCCCTACGAGATCCTGGTGATCGGCGATGCGCAGACCATGGCCTCGGCGATGGAGATCCCCGGTGGGGTGGTGGAAACCGTGCGCGGAGTAGGCGGCGAGGTCACCATCGCCCCGCTGGAGAAGCTCACCATCGCGGCGACCGTCCCTGCGGCCACCCCGCGCTTCGCCGAACCGGTCGCTTCCGGCTCCCCGACGAGTGGGTCGTGACGTCGCCTACCAGGGGCGACTAAGGTGTCTCGCGTACCGCCCCCTGCTCGCCGAGAAAGGCCACCGATGTCCGATTTCGACTACCCCGAGGACCTGCGCTACACCACCGACCACGAGTGGGTGCGCTCGGGCGAGGGCGGTGTGCTGCGGATCGGGATCACCGCATACGCGCAGGATGCGCTGGGGGACGTGGTCTATGTCAGCGCCCCGGCGGTCGGCAGCACTGTGGCCGCGGGCGAGTCCTGCGGCGAGGTCGAGTCGACCAAGTCGGTAAGCGACCTGTTCAGCCCGCTGGGCGGCACCGTCAGTGCGGTCAACGAGGCGCTCGACGGCGCCCCCGAGCTGGTCAACAGCGACCCCTATGGCGAGGGCTGGATCTTCGAGCTGACCCCCGAGGATACGGCGGCCGTGGATGAGCTCATGGACGCCAATGCCTACCGCGACAGCCTCAGCTGAGCCCGCGATCCGCCCGCGTCCAGGAGTCCCCCGCCATGTCTGACCAGCCGATCGAGGGCGCAGCGCGCCCGGATCCCGCCACCCAGCGGTTCCCCGGCGCCGGTGTCCCCGATGTCCCCACCGACTGGAACGAACCCGACCCCGGGCTCAGCCGTGAGGACCTCGGCCTGATCGAGGCGCTGCGCCCCGGCACCGCGCTGCTCATCGTGCAACGCGGTCCCAACACCGGCGCCCGCTTCCTGCTCGACAACGCCGAGGTCACCACCGGCCGCGGCCCGGAAAGCGACATCTTCCTCGACGATGTAACCGTCTCGCGCAAGCATGCGATCTTCAGCTTCGGCGGGGGCCGGTTCACCGTCCGCGATGTCGGCTCGCTCAATGGCACCTATGTCAACCGGGAGCGGGTGGACGAGGCGGTGCTCGCGGATCGCGACGAGGTCCAGATCGGCAAATTCCGCCTGGTGTTCCACCAGGCCAAGGGCTAGGCGGTGGCCACGCGGCGCATCGGCGCCGTTCTCGCGGAGCTCCAGGACGACTTCCCCGGACTGTCGATCTCCAAGCTGCGCTTCCTGGAGACCGAGGGCCTGGTCACCCCGGAGCGCACCGGCTCCGGTTACCGCCTGTATGCCGATTCCGACGTCGAGCGGGTGAGGTTCATCCTCACTGCCCAGCGCGACCACTTCTGGCCGCTCAAGGTGATCCGGGAGGCGCTGGATCGCCGCGACCGTGGGCTGCCGGTGGATCTGCAGGTCAGCGGCGCGAGCACCACCGCGGCCCCGATCGAGGCGGACCCAGACCTGCCGGATGTGGGCGAACTGGCCCGGGTGCCCGCGGCCCGGCTCACCATGACCGAGTTGGCGCAGAGCGCCCAGGCGCCGCAGCAACTGGTCGAGGAGCTGGTGTCCTTCGGACTGCTGCGGGCGGACGCCGGCGGCCATTTCAGCGGTGAGGCCGCCCGGATCGTGGCCGCCGCCCACCAGCTCGGCGAACTCGGGGTGGAGACGCGCCACCTGCGGGTCTTCCGAACGGCGGCCGAGCGCGAGGTCGGCCTCGTCGACTATGCGGCGGCCCGCCGGGGGGCGCCGCCGGCCGCCGACGTGGCGCTGGCGTGTCTGGCACTGCATACCGCCTTGGTCAAGGACGAGCTGGGCCGACGCGCCTAAGTCGGCGTTAGGGTGGGGTAATGACCCCCCTCGACGTGCTCGGTGTCCGGGTCGAGTTGCCGACCAACCAGCCCATCGTGCTCTTGCGGGAACGTGGGGGAGAGCGGCATCTGCCGATCTGGATCGGCGCGGCGGAAGCCACCGCCATTGCCTATGCGCAGCAAGGAGTCACCCCGCCCCGGCCGCTGACCCACGATCTGCTGATCAATGTGGTTGAGGCGCTGGGCAATCGACTCGCCACCGTACGGATCGACCGGATCGAGGACGGGGTCTACTACGCGAGCCTGATCATGGCCGACGGCATTGAGATCGACTCGCGCGCCTCCGATGCCATCGCGCTGGCGCTGCGCTGCGGCGCCGAGGTCGTCACCGATGAGGCCGTGCTCGCCTCCTCCGGGGTGATGCTGCCCGAAGAGACCAATGACGAGGTGGAGAAGTTCAAGGAGTTCCTCGACCATGTATCACCCGAGGACTTCGAGAAGGAAGCCTAACCGTCGACCTCAAGTTGAGGCCGGTGTGACTGCTGTGACTGAAGTGAATAGTGCGACACGCCGAGGTCAAAGAACCCTCGGTCGTTGACGGCTCCCGAGGCGGGCCGTACCGTCGCAATATCACGTCGGTTGGGACAAGGAGTACCTGGTGAACGGCATGGATGCCAGCCCCGCGGGGCCGCGGGCAATGCAGGATCCGCTGTTCGATGACTTGCCCGACCCATACGGTCACGTCGGTTACCGCGGCGTGAGCGCGTGCAAGGCCGCAGGGATCACCTACCGCCAGCTCGACTACTGGGCCCGCACCGGCCTGGTCGAGCCCTCCGTGCGCGGCGCCTCGGGCTCCGGCTCGCAGCGGCTCTACGGCTTCCGCGACATCCTGGTGCTCAAGGTCGTCAAGCGCCTGCTGGACACCGGAGTCTCTTTGCATCAGATCCGCCTTGCCATCGAGCACCTGCGCGAGCGCGGCGTCGAGGATCTGGCCCAGGTGACCCTGCTCAGCGACGGCGCCTCGGTCTTCGAGTGCACCTCCGCTACCGAGATGTTTGACCTGCTCCAGGGTGGGCAGGGCGTCTTCGGCATCGCCTTGGGCAAGGTATGGCAGGAGGTCGAGGGCTCGCTGGCGCACCTGCCCGGTGAGCAACCCGACTCCGATGCCGCGCCGGAGTTCCCCGGCGACGAATTGCGCGCCCGGCGGGCCGCCCGCGTCGGCTGAGCCCTCCCGTCCCGTCGGCGCTGACCCCCGGTGGCGGCAAGGTCGGTCGCGATAGGCTCCCAGGTGGCCCCCTCACCCAGGAGAAGCATGTCTGACGCGCTTGCCGCCTTCACTGCCCACCACATCGGCCCGGCTCCGGATGACATCGAGAAGATGCTCGGGGTTGTCGGTCAGCCCTCGCTCGATGCGCTGATCGACACGGCGATCCCCGCCGATATTCGCAGTGATTCACCGCTGGACATCCCCGCGGGGGACTCGGAACGATCGGTCATCGCGGAACTGCGCGAACTTGCGGACCGCAATGTGCGGGCCGTGTCCATGATCGGGCAGGGCTACTACGGCACCATCACCCCGCCGGTTATCGCGCGCAATGTGCTGGAGAACCCGGCGTGGTACACGGCATACACCCCATACCAGCCGGAGATCTCCCAGGGTCGCCTCGAG
>CAKZIH010000378.1 GCA_936931335.1 uncultured Nostocoides sp.
GGCATAGTCGGCCGCGGGGGAGCGCTCGGGGGTGGCCTCGCTGCGCGGCGCCCACCCCGACCGCACGAACTCGCGGAATTCATCGGTGGTGGGGCGGGACCGGTTGTCCCCCTGCTTCTGCTCCTCGCTCATGCTTCCCATGTTCGCATGGCCCGCTTCGGGCGTCGTGAGGCGAAGGGACGCCTCAGTAGGTTTGCTGCGTGGTCCTCTTCCCATCGGGCCCCGTCCAGGAGATCGAGGTGAAGGTCTGGCCGCTGCGCTTACTCGACCGGGTGTAGCGGGTCCAGAGCGCCGCATACTCCGACCCGGGAATGTCGGTGATCGCGGCCTGCACCCCGCGCACCCCCGCTTTCGGAGTGAGCTGCGGATCGTGCGACCCGGCCGGGACGAGCATGACGAAGATGCCGGTCGACGCAGTATCGGACTCCTTGAAGGTGTCGATGACCGGATGGTCCCCGCGTTCGCTCAGCCAGGTGCTCGCCGCACCTCCCTCCCAGCGCACCCCGAAGGTGTCGTCGGCGGCGGCAACATAGACCTGGGTGTTGTCACCGTCACCCAGGCTGACCGAGGGGACCACCTCGCCCTGGGCCGTGCGGATCACCTCTGCGTCGTCCCACCACAGGATGTCGGTGATGGACTCGACGGCCTTGGCGGTGCTGAACCGGGCGGCGAAGGCCTGCCACGGGCTGCCCGGCAGCGCGGCGCGGGGTGATGTGAAAGACCCGCCGACGTCCTGTGGCCGCACGATGGTGAAGTCCGTCGCTCGGGCGGGCAGAACCCCGACGATCGACCGGCTCTCCGGCCCGCTGGTGCCCCAGGTGACCGCGTCTGGCGACATCCCCACGGTGGAGGAGCCGGCGAGCGGCGATACCGACTCGTCCCGCGCGACCCGGGCGTAGTCGAGGTTCTGCCCATTGCGGTTCGGCGTGGGATGCCAGGTCACGGCGTACTGGATCCATTCCCCGGGGGCCGCATAGTCCTGCGGGTCCTCACCGATCTGAGGGAGTTCGTCGAGAATCGCGGTTACGGGCTTGTGGGCGGTTGGCGACGCGGAGGCCGGGGGTGTCGGACGGTGGACGTCGCTGGGGGACCACACGGCATACCCGCCGACGGCGAGCACCGCGGCGACGGCGGCGGCCGCCATACCTTGACCGGTGCGACGGCGGCGCAAGCGGCGATGGCCCTCGGTGAGCAACTCCTCCGGGGACCAGGGCTGCAGGTCGGCGGCAGTGAGTTCGGTCGCCAGTCGGTCGCTCAGGGTGCGGGCAAAGGGGTCGGTGTCGGTGGGGTCGGTGTTGGTGGTCATCGGATCCCTCCTTCGGCGAGGGTGGTCTGGGTGGTGCCCAGTTCGGAGGTACGCAATGCGGCCAGGCCACGGGAGGCGGCGCTCTTGACGGCGCCGACGGAGATGCCGAGCAGGTCGGCCACCTGGGCCTCGGGCAGATCAGTGTAATAGCGCAGCAACACGACTTTGCGTTGCTGCTCCGGCAGATTCGCGAGTAGACGGACGACCCGATCGCGGTCGCCGACCCGGGTGGAGCCGTCCGGATCGCTGCGCTCGGGCAGGCTGTCGGTGACGATCTCTAGGCGCGTGGCGCGCCAGTTGTCGATCCGGGTGTTGACCAGGATCCGCCGCGCATATGCCGTGGCCTCCTCCCGCCGCACCCGACCCCACGCGAGATAGGTCTTTAGCAGGGTCTGCTGCACCAGATCGCGGGCGCTATCGGGGTCGCTGGACAGGGCATATGCCATCCGCAGCAGCCCCGGCTGGGCCGCCTGGACGAACTCGGTGAACTCCGCATCCCTTGTGGACGCGCGCACTCCCGGCATCGGCTACCTCCTCACTTCCCCCTTGATACGGAGCACTGCCCGCGAAGGTTGCCTCGGCCGACGGGGTTATCCGCCGCGCGCGAGGCGTTCGACGAGATCAACCGCGCCGGCGAGACCAGGCGCGGGGTGGCCATGGCCTGGCCGACACCGCGGGCGCGGTCCAGCGCGCCGACGTGCCACAGGGGTGTGGCGATGCCATCGGCCGGCTCGAAGCCGGGTGTGGTGAGTTGCAGGATGTCGGATCCGAGCAGCGACCAATCCAGAAAGAAGACCCGTGGGCCGGGCTCACCCGCACGGCGCAGCACCGTGCGGGCATGGCGTTGCACCGCCCCAAAGCCTGCCCGTCGCGCGAGCCGGTGCATGGCGAGATGGACGGTCGGCGCGAACGGGCCGAGGGCGTCTAAGGGCGGTCCGACCGGGGGCATCGCAGGATTCGCCGCCAAGATGGGCATGGTTCCCAGGGTGAGTACCGGTGGGCGCGCGCGGCGGGCCGCATACGCCAGCATCGCCAGGAACAACGGCTCGGCGATGACCACATCCGGGGGCTCCTGCGCGCAGGTCGCGTCGAAAGTGGCCAGTTGGCCCGGAACCGGGTCGAGGAAGATACGGCTCATGTCGAAGCGGGCGGCGGCCAACCCGGACAGGCCGGAGCGCTCGGGAAACAGTTGCGGGAGTTCGTCTTCGCCGATATCCGCCGAGGACGCCAGAGCCACATGGGTCGCACCGACGGCGGCGGTGTCGTCGGCATAGCGGACCCCGGTGACGACGCGGACCCGGTGTCCGGCCTCGACTAGGCCACCGGCCAGGCTCAGGATGGGTGAGACATGACCGCGAAAGGGACACGCGGCGAGCACCACGGAGACTGGGAGGCGCCCTCCACGGGCGTCGTCGGGCGTCACTCGGTGATCTGGCAGAGCACGGCGCCGCTGGTAACGGTGGCACCCACCTCGGCGCTGAGTCCGGAGATGGTCCCGGCCTTGTGGGCGGTGATGGGCTGCTCCATCTTCATCGCCTCCAGGACGAGCACGAGTTCGCCCTGCTCCACCTGCTGGCCGTCGGCCACCGCGAGCTTGACGATGGTGCCCTGCATCGGGGCGGTGAGTGCGTCCCCGGAGGCTGCGGTGGCCGCTCCCCCGCCACCCGCCCGGCGAGGTGCCTTCTTGCGCGGGCCCACGGTGCCGCCGCCCCCGCCCAGCGAAAGCTCGCCCGGGAGCACGACATCCAGACGTTTGCCGCCCACCTCGACCGTGATCCGTTGGCGCTCAACGCTTTCCGGTGCGTCGGCGAGCGGACCGGCATACGGCGGTATGTCGTTGTCGAACTCGGTCTCGATCCACCGAGTATGCACCGTGAACGGCGCCGCGGGATCGGCCGGGGCGAACGCCGGATCGCGAACGACCTTGCGGTGGAAGGGAATCACAGTGGGCATGCCCTCAATAACCAGTTCGTCGAGGACTCTCCGGGAGCGGGCAATGGCCTCCGTGCGAGTGCGGCCGGTGACGATCAACTTGGCGATCATCGAGTCAAAGGCGCCGGCCACCGTGTCGCCTTCCACCAGACCGGCATCCCAGCGCACCCCCGGGCCTTCCGGGATCACCATGGTGCTCACCGTGCCGGGGGCGGGCAGGAAGCCGCGGCCGGCGTCCTCGCCATTGATCCGGAACTCGATCGAGTGCGCGTGCGGCGCCGGATCGGCATACCCGAGTTCCTCGCCGTCGGCGATCCGGAACTGCTCGCGCACCAGGTCGATCCCGGTGACCTCCTCGGAGACGCAGTGCTCGACCTGGAGCCGGGTGTTGACCTCGAGGAAGGAGATATCTCCTTGCGGCCCAACAAGAAACTCGCAGGTGCCGGCGCCGACATACTCCGCCTTGGTGAGGATCGCCTTGGAGGCGCGCACAAGTTCGGCCTGCTGCTCCTCGCTGAGGAAGGGCGCCGGCGCCTCCTCGACGAGCTTCTGGTTGCGCCGCTGCAGCGAGCAGTCGCGGGTGGAGACGACGACGACATTGCCGTGCGCGTCGGCCAGGCACTGGGTTTCCACATGCCGGGGGTGGTCGAGGAAGCGCTCAACGAAGCATTCCCCACGCCCGAACGCGGTGACCGCCTCGCGCACCGCGCTCTCATAGAGCTCGGGGATCTCCGCCATCGTCCGGGCGACCTTCAGCCCGCGCCCGCCGCCGCCGTATGCCGCCTTGATCGCCACCGGCAGCCCGTGCTGCTGCGCGAACGCGACGACCTCGTCGGGCCCGTCGACCGGGTCGGGGGTGCCGGGCACCAGCGGTGCCTGCGCCTCCAACGCGATATGCCGGGCCTTGACCTTGTCGCCGAGGGCATCGATCGCCGCGGGGCTCGGCCCGATCCAGGTCAGCCCGGCGTCGATGACCCGCTGGGCGAACTCGGCGTTCTCGGCGAGGAAGCCGTAGCCGGGGTGCACCGCGTCGGCCCCGGCCTGCGCCGCCACTTCGATCAATTTGTCTTGGCGCAGATAGGAATCCGCCGGGGTTGCGCCGCCGAGGGCGTAGGCCTCGTCTGCCACCTTGACGTGCAGCGCATCCCGATCCGGGTCGGCATAGACGGCAACCGAGCCGATGCCGTGATCCGTGCACGCGCGGGCGATGCGCACGGCGATCTCGCCGCGATTGGCAATGAGGACCTTGGAGATCGGCATACGGCGGAGCCTAGCGGGGGCATCCCGGCGCGCTGGGCAACGGCGCCAGGTGGGGTCGCGGCATGGGTGATGTGTGTGCGACTAGGGTTGTCGGGCTTGCGGTAACCTCCGGCATGGCTGACACGAGCTTTCCCTCC
>CAKZIH010000379.1 GCA_936931335.1 uncultured Nostocoides sp.
ACCGGCGCGCCCGCGCCTGGCCGCGCTGCCACGCGGGGGCCTGGGCCCACTCGGCCGGGGTGCGGGAGGCGTCGAGGCTGACGTCCCACACCGCCCGATAGAGCAACTGCGGCCGGGCGCGCCAAGCCGCCGCCTGCCAACGGGTCAGCCACTGCACACCCGGGTCGCTCGGGTGCTCCCGGCGCACTTCCCAGATGGCGAACTCACGGGCATACCGGGGGTCGGGCGGGCCGGGGTCGATGCCGGCCTCGATCAGGCTCTCCCGCAAGGGCTCCAGAGCACCGAGCGCGCGGGCCGCCTCGCGTATCTCGTCGCGATCGCCGCCCTTGAGGGCAGCCACCGCGACCGCGAATGCCCCGTCCGGCCCTCCCGTCTGAACCCGGCTGAGGGTGCGCAGACTGTTCACCCCGAGGATCACCGCGTGGTCGACGCGGTCGGGTGCCGGGATGGCCTGGTGGGCGAGTTCGATCTCTGTATGTCGAGCCCACAGCGCGGCGAAGACCTCCGCCGGCGGGGCCAGCAGGCCGGGAAAATGGCCGTGCAGGTCGACCGTGCATGGCCAGCCGGGGATGGCGAAGGTCGCCGCATGGGCACCGACGGCCGCGGAATCGGCGGCATTGCCGTCGTGCGGCTGCCAGCCCGCCCCGATCAGCAAGTCGGTGGCGGCGGCCAGATCAGCCGGATCGCAGAGCACGTCGACGTCGCCAGAGGTCTTGGCCTCGCGCAATCCCTGGGCCTGCGCCACCGGACCCTTGATGAAGAGCACCCGGATGCCGGCGGTGCTCAGCAGGCGATGGGTCAGCGCGTGCGCCAGCGGCACCGCCACCTCGAGTGGGAGAGACGTCATTGGGACCCGGCTTCGATCGGCACCGGGGCGATTGACAGGGGAGCGAGCAGGTCCAGGCGGGTCAGTTCCGCAACGAAGTCCGTCACGCCGGCGGCCACCGGGCCGGGGTCGGCGTCCTCGAATGTGGCGACGATCTCCGAAAGGGTGCACCCATCGGCCAGCGACCGCCAGATCAGCGCCGCAGTGCCCGAGAGCGCCCAGGGAAGGGCGGCATACGGGGGCCGCAACGGCAGGACATAGATCTCGTCCTCCCCGGACCAGGCGACATCAGAGCGGATCGCCCACGGTCCCGGGTGCACTGCCACGGCGCATATCTTGCCCCAGCCCACGCACCCCATCCGATCCGCGCGGCCTACCTGGGGTTGGGTTTCGATCCCGGGTCTGGCCACACGCTCAGGAAGCGTCGCCGAAATGCCGGAGCCGAGAACTCTCTTTCGAAGAGAGCACGCGCGGCGCCAACATCCCTCTCGTGACTACTCGCGGTGGCGACGATTGCCTCTGCGAGCTGCCCGGCGTCGCCGTATGCGGTGACCCACCCGGTTCGGTCACGCTCGGCTAGGTCGTCGTCCTGGTTCTCGACGGATGCAGCCCCTGCGCGTCCGGGCGGCGCGGAGGTGGGGCAGATGGCAGCGTGCACGCCGACCTCATCGTTGATCAGGACGGGGAGCCCGGCCGACAAGGCCTCCACCACAGCCATACCGAAGCTCTCCGGTCCGGGGCAGACGTAGGCATCAGCGCGATGCAGCACCGCGACCTTCTCCGATCCGGCCAGGAAACCGAGCCAGGTCACCCGGTCGGCGATACCCAGCGAGTTTGCTTGGGCGACTAGCCGGGCACGCAAGTGCGGATCGCCCTCACCGGCGATCTCCAGCCGCAGGCCCGGGACCTCACGGACCGCCGCCGCGCACGCGGTGAGCAGCAGCGGCAGGTCCTTGATCGGGTCGATCCGGGCGAGCGTTAGCAGTGTGAATGTGCCCGCGCCGGGGTGAGTGTGTGCGTGCGGCCCGTCGCGATCGGGCGAGTCCTCAGCGACACCCAGGTCAGCGCAGGTGAAGGGCATCACGAACGGCTCGCACGACATGCCCGGAAAGGTGCCGCGGGCACGCTCGAGTTCATGGTGGCTGCCGACCCACATCCGGTAGCTACCGGCGACGACGCGGCGTTCGGCGAGCCACCACCACGCAAGTTTCTTGAGGTGCTTGCGCGGATAGCGATGGCGCACCAATTCGCTCAGGCTTCCGTGCGGTGCGTACCAGTAGGGGACACGGGTGCGCCGACTTACATGCTGGTATGGCTGCGCGAGGGTCGTGACCCTTGATCTGACTGGTGCCCTGCTGGGTTGCCGATGGACTGATCCGTCCGGCCCTCGCGTAGTAGCGGCACCGGCCGGTCGGGCATGACCTCATACGAGCCTGACCCCAGCGCACGGGATCTGGTGTAAGTCCTGTCTGACCGGCCCGGCCGGTGCCGACCCATCGGCTACGGAAGGGCAGCATCATCATGACAAACCAGGATCACCGCGTCGGCGGTATCGACTCACATAAGGACACCATCCACGTCGCGGTCATCACCGCGATCGGGCAGCCGGTCACGGACCGGGAGTTCCCCACCACGGTGGCCGGGTACCGGCGGGCGGTGGCGTGGCTGATCGAACACGGCCCCCTGAGCGCGGTCGGTGTGGAGGGCACCTCCAGCTACGGCATCGGGATTACCACCGAACTTCTCGCGGCAGGCATCCGCGTGGTCGAGGTCAACCGGACCCGCGCGGCGGAGAAACGCAAGCAGGGCAAGACCGACCCGCTGGACGCCTACCGCGCTGCCCGGTCGGTGCTGGGGGGTGTCAACTTCTCTGTGTAAGCGGTGGGTCTTGATCGAAGGAGATTGGGAC
>CAKZIH010000380.1 GCA_936931335.1 uncultured Nostocoides sp.
GTGGGCGCGGCATCGGTGGCTCTCTCGTACGGCACTTTGAGGATTGGGCCCGCGCGGTCGGGGCCGCACGGCTGGTCATCAGTTCAGGAGTGGATCGCCTAGAGGCACACGCCTTCTATGAACGACGCGGATACACCGCCAGCGGGCTGCGATTCAGCAAGCGCCTCTGAGGCGCGATTCTGCCGCGAGCATGGCGGTCTCGAGCGCCCGGGTCTTGGCGCGATTGCGGGGTGCGCGGGTCGGGGTGTTGGGGCTGCGAGTTAGGAGCGGGGCAGGACCTCGGCCATGCGCCGCACACCTTCGGCGATGGTGGCCTCGTCGTTCGTGACGAAGGACAACCGCATCGTGGAGGGGCTGGGGTGTGTGGCATGGAACGCCGAGCCGGGCACCCAGGCCACTCCATTGTCGACGGCGCGAGGGAGCAGTGCGGCCGTGTCGGTGTCGTCGTGCAAGTCGAGCCAGCAGAACATGCCCCCTTCGGGCCGGGTAACGCTCGCTCCATCGGGAATGATCGCGGTGAGGGCGTCCACCATGGCGTCACGACGCCCCCTGTAGGCGGCGGCGACGGTGTGCAGGTGCGCGTCCAGGTCGCAGGTTTCGAGGTAGCGGGCGATGACGAGTTGCTCGGGCACTGGGGACTGGAGGCCGACGGCCTGCTTGGCGACGGCGAGGGTGCGCAGGATCGGCCCCTCGGCGCGGATCCAGCCCACGCGGGTGCCCGGGGCGATGATCTTCGAGGCCGAGTTGAGCAGGATCGTTTGCGACGCCATGCCGTCCAGGGCTGCGATGGGTGGGACGGGCTCGC
This sequence comes from uncultured Nostocoides sp., assembly GCA_936931335.1. GTDB lineage: Bacteria > Actinomycetota > Actinomycetes > Actinomycetales > Dermatophilaceae > Nostocoides_A. The sequence goes on from CAKZIH010000380.1 coordinate 806, forward strand.
CGTTGTAGCGCAGGGCGCTGTAGGGGTCGTCCTCGACCAGCGCCGTGTGGGTGCGCTGCAGCACGTCGGTGACCTGGTGGCGTCGTTCGAGCGGCATGGTGCGGCCGGTCGGGTTCTGGAAGGTCGGGATCAGGTAGACGAACTTCGGGTGGTGCTCGCGGATCTGGGCTTCGAGGTCGGTGGGGTCGACGCCGTGGTCGTCGGTGTCCACCGGGACGAGGGTGGCGCCGGCGAGGGTGAAGGCCTGGATGGCGGCGAGATAGGTGGGTTGTTCGACGAGCACGACGTCGCCCGGGTCGAGGAGTGCCTGGGCGGTGAGGAAGATGCCCTCCTGGCTGCCGGAGGTGATCTGGATCTGGTCGGCTGTGGTGGGCAGGTCGCGGGACAACCGCCGGGCGGCTTGTTCCCGCAGTGCCGGTTCTCCCTCGGTGGAGGCGTACTGCAGGGCATGGCGGCCTTGGGTGGCCAGGACGTGTTCGTAGCAGGTGGCGATGTCGTCGAGCTCGAACAGGGTGGGGTCGGGAATTCCGCCGGCGAATGAGATGACGTCGTCGCGGCCGAGGATGGCCAGGAGGTCGCGCACCGGCGAGGAGGTGACCAACGCGAACCGAGAGGCCAAAGGGAACTCGAACATCCTCTATCCCTACCAGACCCACCGACTGTCGGCATGCGTGTCCCAGAGCCACGGGGACGCCTCACCTTGCCGCTGGTCGATGCCTAGAACTGCTCAGTTTTCGGCCGTCGAATCCTGCGCAACTTTCAGCCGTCGTTGACACGCCAGGTCGGCTGCGCTGGGTAGCCAGCCAGCCGCAGAGGCCGAGCGGGGCGCACAGCATCGCCGCGAGGACGAACCAGGAGCGATTGCTCGCCCGGATGCTGCTGTCATAGACCCCCAGTAGTTGGCCCGCGGCGTAATGCAGCACCAAGGTGGCCTCACCGGCCGCCATACCGGCCAGCGCGGAGCGCAGCGGGTCTGCGACCCGCCAGCCGGCGTACATGCCGAGGGCGGCCCATACCGTGCCCGAGTTCGCCACCTTGCCCAGGCTGCGACGCGCACAGGTGTTAGATCGGCAACTGGCCCGCCAGCTCTTGGGGGAGTGCGATGTTCAGCAGCAGCGAGATCAGGGCGACCACGGCGCAGACCAAGAGGAGGGAGCGCCAGGGGCGCGTGGGCGGCATACGGGCAGTCAACCAGGCTGCTATGCCGCGCTCTCCGCCCCCAGCCGAACCCCCGCCGGATCTGCACACACCCTTGACACCAGGCACAAAAGGCCGCCGGCCGGGATCCTCG
>CAKZIH010000381.1 GCA_936931335.1 uncultured Nostocoides sp.
CGAAGAAGTCGAAGACGATCTCGGCGAGCGGCAGCGTGTAGCGCATCTCGACGCGGTCCTCGGACAGATAGTCCATCCCGCGCAGCGTGCCGCGCTTGCCCTGGCACAGCTCCATGATCGCCCCGATGAACTCGCTCGGCGCCAGGATCGTGGCCCGCACGATCGGCTCGCGGACCTCGGCGATCTTGCCGCCGGGGAACTCGCTGGGGTTGGTCACGGTGACCACGGAGTTGTCCTCCCTGGTCACCTGATAGACGACATTCGGCTGGGTGGAGATCAGGTCGAGCCCGAACTCGCGCTCCAGTCGCTCGCGGACGATCTCCAGGTGCAGCAGGCCGAGGAAGCCGCAGCGGAAGCCGAAGCCGAGCGCCGCGGAGGTCTCCGGCTCGTAGGCCAGCGCGGCGTCATTGAGCTTGAGCTTGTCCAGGGCTTCGCGCAGGTTGGGATAGTCCGAGCCGTCGATCGGATAGAGCCCGGAGAAGACCATCGGTTTGGGGTCGCGGTAGCCGCCGAGGGCCGCAGCCGCCGGACGCGCGGCGTTGGAGACGGTGTCGCCGACCCGGGACTGACGCACATCCTTGACCCCGGTGATCAGGTAGCCCACCTCGCCGACGCCCAGGCCCTTGCCGGGCACCGGCTCCGGCGAGATGACGCCGATCTCGAGCAGCTCGTGCTGGACCTTGGTGGACATCATCACGATCCGCTCGCGCGGGTTGAGATTGCCGTCGACGACCCGGACATAGGTGACCACGCCGCGGTAGGTGTCATAGACGGAGTCGAAGATCATCGCGCGGGCGGGTGCGTCGGGATCGCCGACCGGCACCGGGATCTGCCGCACGATCTCGTCCAGCAGCGGCTCCACGCCCGCGCCGGTCTTGCCGGACACCCGCAGGCAGTCCTCGGGCTCGCAGCCGATCAGGCCGGCGAGCTCGGCGGCATACTTTTCCGGCTGCGCGGCGGGCAGGTCGATCTTGTTGAGCACCGGGATGATGGTCAGCTCGTTCTCCATCGCGAGATAGAGGTTGGCGAGCGTCTGCGCCTCGATCCCCTGGGCCGCGTCGACAAGCAGCACCGCGCCCTCGCAGGCGGCGAGGCTGCGGGAGACCTCATAGGTGAAGTCGACGTGCCCGGGGGTGTCGATCATGTTGAGGGCATAGGTGGTGTCGTCAAGCTCCCACGGCATCCGTACGGCCTGCGACTTGATGGTGATGCCGCGCTCGCGCTCGATATCCATCCGGTCGAGATATTGGGCGCGCATCGCCCGCTCATCGACGACCCCGGTGAGCTGGAGCATCCGGTCGGCAAGGGTCGACTTGCCGTGGTCGATGTGGGCGATGATGCAGAAGTTGCGGATCAACTCCGGCGGCGTGGCGTGCGGTTGCAACGCGGCGCGGGCGCGGGGTGACACGGTGGCGGGGATCCTTCGGCGAACGGTACGGGGCGGACTGACCCCCTAGTCTCCCATGGCCACACCCTTGCCCCGCCGCCCCTTGGAACTTTCCCGCCCAGTGCCACTTTGTCGCGCTTTGGGAGAGAAGATTTCCGTTGCGAAGAGCTACTTTCCCTCCCAAAGTCCCCGCGGTGCGCTCGCGTGAGGCCCGGAATGCGCGTTCCGGAATGATGGGCGCTGCCCATCCGTTCGCACCGGCGAGCCACGAGGATGGGCGAGCAAGGAGCACGTATGACGATCTCGCAACACCCCATGCCCGCGCCGCCGAGCGGGGCGAGCGCCGCCGGGCCCAACGAATCGCGGCGCCGGGAAATCCGCGGCGTGCTGCGCCATCCCCTGGAAAATCTCACCCTGACGGTGACGGTTATTGCCTCCCTGATGGTTATGGGCGGCTCGATCTCCTCCGTCGTCGGCGCTCTGCGCCGCGGCGAGACCCCAGGCGTCTATGCCCTGCTCTTCGCGCTGGCGCCGATCGTCATCTGGCTGGTGCGCGGTCAGCAGATGGCGCAACTACGCCTGAGCGGGGTGAAGATCAGCCCCACCCAGTACCCGGAAGCCTGGGCCATGGTGAATGAGGCAGCCGCGACCTTCGGGATGAAGAAGGCCCCGGATGCCTATGTCGTGCTCGGCAACGGGATGATCAACGCCGCCGCCTCCGGCCATGGCTTCCGCCGATTCATCTTCATCTACAGCGATCTCTTCGAGGTCGGTGGGCGGCTGAAGAACCCGGACGCGCTGCGCTTCATCGTCGGCCACGAGGTGGGACATATTGCTGCGGGGCACGCGTCATACTGGCGCTGGCTGGCGACCTTCGGCGCGCAACTCGTGCCCTTCGTCCGCCCGGTGTTTTCCCGTAGCCAGGAGTACACCGCGGACAACTTCGGCTATGCCTTCTGCCCGCACGGCAGTGCGCCGGCCATGTCCACGCTTGCGGTGGGCAAGTACCTGAACCCCACCGTCGACATCAATGCCATCGCCGACCGCGCCGAGCAGGAGAAGGGCTTTTTCATCTGGCTGGTCAATGCGCTGGCCTCGCACCCGGTGCTCGCGTGGCGCGCCCATGCGCTGCGCGACCGTTCGGTCCCGGGCCGGCTGCTGTGGAAGCCCCGGCCGCCCAAGGCGCTGCCGATGCCGCCCGCCTACTCTCCGTTGCCTCCCACGGCGGGCTGAGGACGTATGGTGCTCGCTCGCCTGCGCCGCACCCTGGCCCGGGTGCTTCCGCCGCCGGCCTCGGCCCGACCCCTGCGGCGCACCACCCGGCCGGCCGGTCCCGCCCCGGCACCCGGGTCCGCTGGCTCGCCGGCCATGACCGGGGCGCCCGCGAACGCCGGAGTACGCGTGCCCACCGGGGCGCCAGTTCCAGTTCGCGGACTGCCGGACTTCACCGGACCCCTGCCGCCGATTACTTACTCCCCCAAGCCAAACGCCGCGCCGGACCCCGGCGAGATCGTGTGGGCGCCCGTCCACTATCAGGAGGATCCGACGCGATCCAAGGACCGGCCGGTACTGCTCATCGGGCGTGACGGGCCCTGGTTGCTGGCGCTACCCCTGACCAGCAAGGACCATGACCGCGACGCCGCGCAGGAGGCGAGTGAGGGCCGCTACTGGGTGGATATCGGTGCCGGTGCGTGGGATCGCCGTCGCCGCCCCTCCGAGGCGGGACTGCACCGCATACTCCGGCTCGACCCGCGCACCATCCGGCGGGAGGGCGCGGTACTCGACGAACCGATCTACGCGGACGTGGTGCACGCCCTGCTCGCCCGCCACTCCCACTGAGCCGCGCTCCGAGCGAGCTCACCCACCCGAGCGCGGCCGGAAAGCCAGGAATGCAGAAGGCCACCGCGCCCGGTGGGGCGAGGTGGCCTGCTGACTAGCGAAGTGGCCTCAGAGCGAGGCGGCCTTCTTGGCCATGGCCGACTTCTTGTTGGCGGCCTGGTTCTTGTGAATGACGCCCTTGGCGGCGGCCTTGTCCAGCTTGC
>CAKZIH010000382.1 GCA_936931335.1 uncultured Nostocoides sp.
GATCTTCAACACCGGCGACTATGCCTCCGCGGTGCGCGGGCAGACTTCCGCCGAAAACATCTCCAAGGTGCTCTACCCCGAGGACTCCACCCCGCAGGGCAAGGAGCTGCGCCTGCAGCAGCAGTACTTCTTCGTCGCCTGCTCGATCTACGACTTCATCCGCCACACCCAGCCCACCGACCTGGATGTCCACCAGCTCCCCGAGCGAATCATCTTCCAGCTCAACGACACCCACCCGGTGATCGGCATACCGGAGCTGATGCGGATCCTGCTCGACGACTACGACCTGGAGTGGGACGACGCCTGGGGCATCGCCAGCCAGTGCTTCGCCTACACCTGCCACACCCTGTTGCCCGAGGCGCTGGAGGTCTGGCCGGTCAGTCTCATGGAGCGGCTGCTGCCGCGGCACATGGAGATCATCTACGAGATCAACGAGAAGTTCCTCACCACGGTCCGCGAGCAGTACCCCGGTGACGAGCTGCGCGTACGCCGGATGTCGATCATCGGCGACCACCCGGAGCGTTCGGTGCGCATGGCGCACCTCGCGGTGGTGGCCAGTGTCAAGGTCAATGGCGTCGCCGAACTGCATTCGCAATTGCTGCGCGACAAGGTGCTCGGCGACTTCGCCGATATGTGGCCGGAGAAGTTCACCAATGTGACCAATGGCGTCACCCCCCGCCGCTTCATCCGGCAGTCGAACCCCGAGCTGTCCAATCTCATCTCCGACACCATCGGCAAGGGCTGGGTCGCCAACCTCGACCGCCTCGCCGAGCTCGAGTCGTATGCCGCTGACGAGGAGTTCCGCGCCCGCTTCCGTGAGGTCAAGGCGGCCAACAAGAAGCGGATCGCCGAGGTACTCAAACAGCGCGATGGCATCGAGCTGCCCGAGGGGCACCTGCTCGACGTCATGGTCAAGCGGCTGCACGAGTACAAGCGGCAGACCCTGAAGCTGCTGCACATGGTCACCCTCTATGAGGGGATCATCTCCGGCGATCTGGACCCCGAGCAGGTCACCCCGCGCACCGTGGTCTTCGGTGCGAAGGCGGCCCCCGGCTACCGGATGGCCAAGGAGACGATCTACCTGATCAACTCCGTCGCATCGGTCATCAATGCCGACGAGCGGGTCCAGGGCCGGCTCTTCATCGCCTACCCGGCCAACTACAACGTCACCCTGGCGGAGAAGCTCATCCCGGCCGCGGACCTCTCCGAGCAGATCTCGTTGGCCGGCAAGGAAGCCTCGGGCACCGGCAATATGAAGTTCGCCCTCAATGGCGCGCTCACCATCGGCACCGACGATGGCGCGAATGTCGAAATCCGCAAGCTCGTCGGTGACGACAACTTCTTCCTCTTCGGCCTCACCGAGCCCGAGGTGGCCAAGCTGCAGGCCGAGGGCTACCGGCCCGGGGACTATTACGAGCAGAACGAACGCCTGCGGCGCGCGCTCAACCTGCTCGACTCCGGGCATTTCACCGGCGGTGACCGCAATGCCGCCAGCACGGTGGTCAGCGATCTGCTGAACAACGACCGCTTCCTTGTGCTGGCCGATTACCAGTCCTATCTGGACGCCCAGGAGCGCGTGGAGCAGGCGTATGCCGATCCCGACGCCTGGAGCCGATCGGCGATCCTGAATGTGGCCCGGTCGGGCTTCTTCTCCTCCGACCGCTCGATGCGCGACTACATCGACCGGATCTGGCACATCCAGACCGGGGTCTGAAACCCGGTCTGAGAACTCGGCTCCCACCGCGTCATGCGCGGTGGGGGCCGAGTTGTGTTGTGGCCGGGTGGGGGTTGCCGTGGCCCGCGGTATGCCGGGTCTTAAACCTCGGCGCTCGCCTCGTCCCGCTCGGTGACCGACTCAGCGGGCTGTGACTCAGGGGCCGGTGACTTAGTCGCTGGCGAGTCAGTGGCCTGTGTGGACTCGTCCACCGCAGCAATGTCCGATCCATCATCCGGCCCGGCGCTCACGGAACCAGTGGTCAGGTGCTCCAACGCCTCGGCCAGCTCCAGGGCATCGGCGACGCTGACGGCGGAGCGGGCGAGCAACATACCGGTGATGCGCAGGGCGCGCAGGATGTCGGCGACATCCGGTGCCTCGGGGTTCTCCAGCAGCCGGGCGACCGTGGGGTTGTCGGCATTCAGGACCAGCGTCGGCAGGCGCCGGCGCGTGCCCTTGAGGTTGGCGGCCGGCCACCAGAGCACCGGGCGCTGGGCGGGGGAGAAATGGGCGACCTCCACGCCGGCGACATTGGGGCCGAAGGCCTCCTCGGCGGCGGCCACGATCCGCATACCGCGGTCGACATCGACATACGGCTCGGGCCGGGCGAGGTGGGCGATCTCGAAACGGGCCATCTCCTGGAAGCGGTCGCCGCTCTCTTGGTTGACGACATTGAGCAGGTCCACCTCGTGCGGGTGGCTGGCGTTGACCACCAGGGCCTCGGCGTGCACCGCGACATCGCGGACCGCCTCGAAGGCATCGGCGTCGGCAACATAGGAGATGGTCTCGGCATCGGAGGCGAGGAGTTGCTCGATGGTGCGCTCGCCGAGCGTGGTTTCAAAAGGCAGCGTGGACACCATCAGGGCGCGGATATCCGGACCATTGACCGACAGCGCACGCAGGCCGTCGGCGTGCAGGCGCAGCACATCCTGGTAGACGTCTTCGTGCAGACCGTGGACCTTGATGAGCTCCCCAAGCAGCCGATCGCCCAGGCGCTCGCGGACCAGGGCGAGCGAAGTGGTCTCCTGCAGCGCTTCGCGGGAGGCGGTCAGCGGGAGCTCTCCGGCGTCGATAACCGCGCGGCAGAAGAAGGCCCATTCCGGGATGAGCTGGTCGATCGAGTCGGCGACGAGCATGCCGTTGGAGTAGATCCGGTCGCCGGTGCGACGGCCGGGCGCCGCGGAATAAGGCAGCACGAATCCGAGGCCGCGCACATTGAGCAGCGAGGAGTCCAGCGGGACGATGCCCATGGCCTCGAAACCCAGGCGATCGCGGCACCAGGCCAACTGCTCGGGGATCGGCAGATCCCACGGCGGGGTGTTCTGCGACAACAGATCGCCGTTGACCCGCACCGGCACGTCGAGGAGTTCGGCGAAGTCGGCGACCAGCGAGCGGATGGTCTCCTCGTTGCACCACTCCAAATCCCCGTGGCGCGGCATGATCCGGATCTCGGTGCCCGGCGCGTCCAGCTGGATGTCGCTGTCGGTGACCGAGAACGAGCCCTCCGAATGCCCGGTCCACAGGATCGTCGGGGACTTCGGGTCCTTTGCCGAGCGGGAGCGAACCTCGACCGTGTCGGCGACCAGGAAGCTGGACAAGAGGCCGATACCGAATTGGCCGAGGAAGCCTCGGCGGGCGACGGCGAAGTCGTCGCGCTTGGAGGAGCCACCGATGGTGGCCAGCAGGGTGCGCATTTCCTCGCCGGTCAATCCGATGCCGTTGTCGCGCACGATCATCGGCTCATTGCGCTGGGAGGGAGTGACCGTGATCAGCGGGGCAAATCCGGAATCCACCCGGCGGCGCGCCTCGATAGCGTCGCGCGCGTTCTGCAGCAACTCACGCAAGTAAACGCGTTCGCTGCTGTATAGGTGGTGACTGAGAATGTCGACGATGCCGCGTAGATCGACACGGAATTGCTCGCGCAACGAAAGGCTCCAAACCCGCGATAAGGGATGCTGGATTCTACCCCGGGGGAGGGTGCCTCCCATGGCTGCCCACGCTCTGCTACTTTCACCGCGTGGTCTGGTGGCGACGTGTCGATGACGGCGAACCGCGCAACCCCGCGACCGGCGGAGATGCGGCGGGCAACCCTGCGCATACCCAGGCGGAGCGGGGTCATCAACTGAGCCGTTCGTTCTCGGGTGACAGCTACTGGTCCGCCCCGGCGCCAGCCGACGGACAGTCCGAGCCGGCGGCGCCACCGACCGAGGCGCCTCCCGCCCCGCCGCAGCCCGAACCGCCGGCCCCGATCGAGCCCCCGGCACCCACCGAAGAGCAGGTGCCTCCAGCCGAGGAACCGATGCCAGAGGCCGGTGCGCAGCCCCCCGCGCAGGCCGCGTCGTCCACCAGTGTCGAGGCTGCGCCAAGCACCGCCTCGGACCCGCTAGCATCTGCCCCAGCGGACCCGGCCCCTGTCGCCGATCCGGCATCCACCACTGACGAAAGGGACGCTCCCGTGGCCGACTACCAGGCCGCTCTCAACGAGGCAATGAAGATCGACGGCGCGATGGGTGTGGCCCTCGTGGACAGCCAGAGCGGGATGGCGCTGGCCACCGCCGGCAACCCGCAGGGCCTGGACCTCAACGTCGCTGCCGCCGGCAACTCCAACGTCGTGCAGTCCAAGCTGCGGACCATGCGTGACCTGAACATCAGCGAAAAGCTCGAGGACATCCTCATCACGCTGGACAGCCAGTACCACATCATCCGGACCTTCGGGAAGGAAGAGGGTCTCTTCCTCTACCTCGTGCTCGACAAGACCCGGGCCAACCTCGCCATGGCGCGCTTCAAGCTCGCGCAGGTCGAGAAGAGCCTCGTGCTCTGAGCCGACCCCCAGGCTGGTCGAAGGGCGGGCACCCGGATGGGTGTCCCGCCCTTCGTCTTTCGGCCGTGGAATGCCGCTGACATCGGCCCCGAGCGCGCGTTAGGCTGACCGGGTTCACCAGCCAGGCCGAGGAGGGTCGTATGCCGCGGATTCCGTTGTCCTGGCCTGCGATCCGGCAGGTAAAAACTGGTGACTTCTTGGGCCGCGGACCGGCCGTGGTCGCGGGGGCGACCACCCGGCATACGGCCCGGACGGCGACCGCGGACCGCGTGGTCAAATCGGTCTGCCCCTATTGCGCGGTCGGGTGCGGACAGCTGGTGTTCGCCACCGACGACAAGGTCGTCCACATCGAAGGCGACCCGGACTCCCCGATCTCGCGCGGCCGCCTGTGCCCCAAGGGCAGCGCCAGCGAGCAATTGGTCAATTCCCCCACCCGGGCGACGAAGGTGCGTTATCGCGCCCCGCACGCCACCGAGTGGTCGGACCTGCCGCTGGACCAGGCGATCGACATGATCGCCGACCGGGTGATCGAGACCCGTCGGCGTACCTGGCAGGAACGCGATGACGAGGGTCGTTTCCTGCGCCGCACGATGGGGATCGCCTCCCTGGGTGGCGCGGCGCTGGACAACGAAGAGAACTACCTGATGAAGAAGCTGTATACGGCGATGGGCGCCATACAGATCGAGAATCAGGCCCGTATTTGACACAGCTCCTCGGTGCCCAGTTTGGGTGCCTCCTTCGGTCGTGGCAGTGCGACG
>CAKZIH010000383.1 GCA_936931335.1 uncultured Nostocoides sp.
GGCGCGGACCGCCGGGTCCGCAGCGGACACCGGGCCCATCCCCACCCGTCCGCTGGCGCTGCGGCGCCAGGCCGCGGGCTGATCACGCTGCCGTTGGCCCCGCTTTCCCCCCTCACGGGGAGGGGTTGTCGGAGCCGGCCCGTAGGCTGCCTGCTGTGAGTCGCCTGCTGCTCCTCGACGGTCATTCGCTGGCCTATCGCGCGTTCTATGCCCTGCCGGCCGAGAATTTCTCGACCAAGACCGGGCAGCATACGAACGCGGTCTATGGCTTCACCTCGATGCTGATCAACGTCCTGCGCGACGAGGAGCCCACGCACGTAGCTGTCGCCTTCGACGTGTCCCGGCAGACCTTCCGGATGGAGGAGTATGCCGAGTACAAGGCCGGCCGGTCGGCCACGCCGGGGGAGTTCGCCGGCCAGTTGCCGCTGCTGCGCGAGGTGCTCGACGCGCTCAAGATCCGGTATGTCGAGATGCCCGGCTATGAGGCCGATGACGTCATCGCCACCCTGACCGGCGCCGCCCGCGCCGAGGGGATGGAAGTGGTCATCTGCTCGGGCGACCGGGACGCCTTCCAGCTCGTCTCACCGGAGGTGACTCTGCTCTATCCGGTGCGCGGGGTTTCCGAGGTCTGGCGGATGACCCCCGAGCGAGTGATCGAAAAGTATGGCGTCGCCCCGGGTGAGTACCGCGACCTGGCGGCCCTGGTGGGGGAGACCAGTGACAACCTGCCCGGGGTGCCAGGGGTCGGACCGAAGACCGCGGCGAAGTGGATCCACCAGTATGGGGGCCTGGAGGGCCTGGTGGCCCAGGTCGACCAAATCAAGGGCAAGGTCGGCGATGCCTTGCGCGCCAACCTCGAGTTGGTACTGCGCAACAAGCGGCTCAATGGCCTGGTCACCGATCTGCCGCTGGAGGTGACGATCGCCGATCTGGAACGGCGGACCTGGGACCGGGAGAAGGTGCACGAGGTCTTTGATGCGCTGGAGTTCCGGGTGCTGCGCGAGCGCCTGTTCGCCACCTTCGACACTGCCGCGCAGGAGGCCGAGGGCGGCTTCGAACTGGAGACCACCTCGCTGACCGGTGATGAGGTGGTGGCTTGGCTTGCCGGCCCGGGCCGCGCCGGTGACATCGGCGTCCACGTCGTCGGCTCCTGGGGCCGAGGCACCGGGGATGTGGGCGCGATCGCGCTCGCCGGGGCGCAGGGGCCGGCTGCCTATATCGACGTCGTCGAGCTCACCCCGGAAGCGGAGGCGGCGCTGGGGGACTGGCTCGCCGACCCGCAGGTCCCCAAGATCCTGCACGACGCCAAGGGGCCCATGCACGCGCTGGCGGCGCGGGGCTGGCCGCTGGCCGGACTGAGCCTGGACACGGCGCTCGCGGCATACCTGGTCAAACCCGACCAACGCGACTTCGACCTCGCCGACCTGGTGCTGCGCATGCTCGGTCGCGACCTGCGCGCGGAGACCGGGGCGAGCGACGGGATGCTCGATTTCGGTGCCGGGGATCAGGACGAGATCGACGACGCCGGGGTGCGGGCCCGGGCGGTGCTCGACCTGGGCCACACCCTGAGTGAGCAGGTGGCCAAGGCGGGCGGCGCGGAACTGATGCGCGACGTCGAATTGCCGCTCGTGGGGCTGCTGGCCGAGATGGAGCGCACCGGGATCGCCGTCGACCTGGAGCACCTGCAGGCGCTGGAGAAGGACTTCGCCGAAGCGGTGGAGCGAGCGCAGCTCGACGCCTATGACGCGGTGGGAGGGGAGAAGATCAACCTCGGCTCACCCAAGCAGTTGCAGGTGGTGCTCTTCGAGACCCTGGGCATGCCCAAGACCAAGCGGACCAAGACGGGCTGGACCACGGACGCGGAGTCGCTGGCCGATCTGTACGCCAAGACCGAGCACCCCTTCCTCGAGGCGCTGCTGCGCCACCGCGACGCGACGCGGCTGCGGGTGACCGTCGAAGGTCTGCTCAAGTCGGTCAGCGACGACGGGCGCATCCATACGACCTACGAGCAGACGATCGCGGCAACGGGGCGGCTCTCCTCCAAAGACCCGAACCTGCAGAACATCCCGATCCGCACCGACGAGGGGCGCCGGATCCGGGAGAGCTTCGTCGTCGGGGCCGGATATGAGTCGCTCATGTCGGTGGACTACAGCCAGATCGAGATTCGGATCATGGCGCACCTATCCGGGGATGCCGGGTTGATCGAGGCATTTCGGACCGGGGAGGATCTACACCGGTATGTCGGGGCGCGGGTCTTCGGGGTGGAACCGGCCGAGGTCACCCCGGCGATGCGCAGCAAGGTCAAGGCGATGTCTTATGGGCTCGCCTATGGCTTGTCCGCCTTCGGCTTGTCGCGGCAGCTGACCATCCCGGCCGAGGAGGCACGGGGGCTGATGGCGGAGTATTTCGCCCGCTTCGGCGGTGTGCGCGATTACCTGCGCGATGTGGTCGGCGAGGCTCGGGCGACCGGGTATACCGAGACCATGCTCGGACGTCGGCGTTACCTGCCGGACCTGGTCAGCGACAACCGTCAGCGGCGGGAGATGGCCGAGCGGATGGCGCTCAATGCCCCGATCCAGGGGTCGGCGGCCGACATCATGAAGGTCGCCATGCTCGGTGCCGACCGGGCGCTCAAGGAGGCCGGGCTCGCCTCCCGCCTGTTGCTGCAGGTACACGACGAACTGGTCATTGAGGTCGCCCCCGGCGAGGCCGCCGACGCCGAGGAGATCGTGCGCCGCGAGATGGGGGCCGCAGTGGACCTGGACGTGCCCCTCGATGTCAGTGTCGGCATCGGCCGGTCCTGGCACGACGCCGGGCACTAAACCGCGGGCCCGGGTCGTCCGGCGGGCGAGGATTACCCATGGAAGGCGGGGATCCCCTCGTCCTGCGCGCTGGACAACAGGACGCAGAACTCATTGCCCTCAGGGTCGGCCAGCACGGCCCAGCCCGAATCCGGCTTGCGCAGATCGTCGACCATGGTGGCCCCCAAGTCGAGCAGGCGGTCGACCTCTTCGTCCCGGGGGCGGTCGGCGGGACGCAGGCATATGTGCGTCCGGTTCTTGATCGTTTTGGCCTCGGGCACCTTGAGGAAGAGCAGCCACTGGCCGTTGGGTCCGCGCAGACCACATTCCTCGTCGCCCGGGGAAGGCAGCTCCTCCGGATCGAGATTGAAGTTGTCCAACACCTGCGCCCACCACCGGGTCTGGGCGTAGGGATCGGCAGCGTCGATGCACCAGTTCGAGGTCCGGGAGGCCATGGCAGCAGAGTGCCACGCCGCGGTGGTGAGAAGGCGGGCTAGCGGCATGGCCGTTGTGCGCAATCCGGTCGGCGGCGCGCGGATCGGCGGACGTAGCAGAAGGCGCTGGCGGCGGCCATCGCGGCGCGCCTAGGGTGACCGATATGTCCGCTGACCAGCCCACCATCCTGGCCACCTCGGGTGGCTATCGCTCCGGCACCCGCACCCGCCTGGAGTTCGATGCCCTGGTGCACCACGCCGTCGATCTGTCCGGGGTGAGCGGGCGCGCGCCGCGGGTCTGCGTCGTGGGGACCGCGAGCGGTGACCCGCGCTGGTTCGCGGCGGAACTCGACGAGGCCGGCCGGGTGGCGGGCTTCGAGCTGAGCCATCTGCACCTGTTCCCGATGCCCAATTACGACGACATCGCCGCGCACTTGCTCGCCCAGGACGTGATCTGGGTCAACGGCGGTTCGGTGGCGAACCTGCTGGCCGTCTGGGATGTGCACGACCTGCGCCTGGTGTTTCGCCAGGCGTGGGAGGCCGGGGTGGTGCTCAGCGGCGTCTCCGCGGGCTCGATCTGCTGGTACGACGGTGGCTGCACCGACTCCTTCGGCCCGGAACTCCGGGCGGTCACCAACGGGTTGGGGCTACTGCCATACGGCAACGGGGTGCACTACGACTCCGAGGAGCGGCGCCGGCCCACCGTGCACCGCCTGGTCGCCGATGGCACCCTCGGCCTGACGCACTGCACCGATGACGGGGTCGGGCTGGTGTATGCCGGCACCGAACTCGTGGAGGCCGTGAGCGAGCGCGGCGGGCAGGTGGGCGCCTATGTGGTGAGCCGCGGCGCGGATGGCGAGATCAGTGAGGAACGCATCGAGCCGCGCCGGCTGGGAGCCAAATGATGACCGAGGTGACCCGCTGGCTGCTGGCGAGCGATCCCGCCATTCGGTGGCAGGTCTTGCGCGATCTCACTGACGCCGCTGCCGATGAGGTGGCCAGGGAGCGGGCGCAGGTCGCCCGGACCGGCTGGGGGCGACGGTTGTTGGAGCTGCAGCAGGACGGTCAATGGGCGGGCGGGGCGTGTTTCCCGAGCCAGGATTGGCGGCCCACGTCGGTGGTCGGTGATCCCCATGGTCAGCCGTGGACCGCGACCCTGCCTACCCTGCGGCTGCTGCAGCAGTATGGCGTTGACCCCGCCGACCCACAGGTCCGTGCGGCGGTCGAGGGGGTAGCCGAGAACTGCCGGTGGGAGCACGATGGCCAGCGGTTCTTCGATGGCGAGGTCGAGCCCTGCATCAATGGGCAGACGCTGTCCGCGGGTGCCTACTTCGGGATGCCGGTCGACGGCATCGTGGTACGGCTGCTCGATGAGCAACTCGACGACGGCGGCTGGAACTGTGAGGCCGAACGCGGCTCGGTTCGTTCCTCCTTCCACACCACGATCTGCGTGTTGGAGGGGCTGCTGCGTTATCAGCGCGCCGGGGGAGTGCACGAGGTCACGCATGCCCGGCGCCGGGGTGAGGAGTATCTGCTCGAGCGGGGGCTGCTGCGCCGGCGCAGCACCGGGGAGATCGCCGAGGACGACTTCCGACGGTTTTCCTTTCCGCCGCAGTGGCATTACGACGCCCTCCGCGCGCTGGACTACTTCCGGTATGCCGGTGCCCGCCCCGACCCGCGGCTCGCCGAGGCGCTCGACCTGGTCCGGTCGGCGCGACAGCCGGATGGTCGCTGGCTGCTCGAGAACACCCACCCCGGCCTGGCCCATTTCGCCATGGAAGAGGGCGACGGCGTCCCGAGCCGATGGAACACGCTGCGCGCCTTGCGAGTGCTGGCCTGGGCCGAGCAGCCGGCGGCCGGCTGACTCTGCGCCGGGCCGCCTAACCGGGACGGCTTACCCCCGAAACCTTGCGCTTACCCCCTGCTGCAAAATGGGGGGAAGGTCAACTTTCCGGCAGCCGGAGAGAAACCGGTGACTCACCGCCGCGCATGGTGAGCACGCCAACGGCGGCGACCATAGCCAGGACGGCGACGGTGCTCCATACGGCCC
>CAKZIH010000384.1 GCA_936931335.1 uncultured Nostocoides sp.
GCACCGAGAGCTTGTAGAAGACCCGGTCCTCGTCGCCGGGGCGCACCTCTTCCAAGCTCTGGTTGCGCGCCTCGTCCATCAGCTGGGAGAACCGGCCGGTGCTGGAGACCCGCAGCGTGGCGGGATCCTCCCCCTTGCGCGGCGGGAACATCCCGATCATCCGGATATAGCCACCGAGCGGGATCGCCTTGATGCCGTATTCGGTCTCTCCGCGCCGGGTGGACCAGATCGTCGGGCCGAAACCGACCATGTATTGGGGCACCCGCAGGCCAAACTTCTTGGCCGGCACCAGGTGGCCGATCTCGTGCAGAGCGATGGACAGCGCCACTCCGGCCACCACGAAGAGCACGCCGAGCAGATAGAGCATCCGCACCCCCACTTCGCTACTTCCCGGCCCGCGCACCGCGAGCCGGATCGAACAACGCGCGGAGAGCCGGCTTTGCTCCCGCTGATCTGAGACCGAGCCTAAGGTGCCCCACCGACAACCCGCTCACCTGCTGGATTGCGGGCGGCGAGTCGAGGGCCCGTCAGTCGGCGACCACCCGCTGCGCCTGCGACCGGGCCCAGGCGTCCGCGCCCAGCACACCCTCAATGCTGCCGGCCTCGCCGCCCTCGTGTGCCTCGACCACCTGGGCCACGGTGTCCACGATCTGCGGGAAGCGAATCTGCCCCTCGTGGAAGGCGTCCACCGCCACCTCATTCGCCGCGTTGTACACGGCCGGATAGGTGCCACCGGCCTGGCCGACCTGCCGCGCCAGCCGGACCGCGGGGAAGGCCTCGTCGTCGAGGGGGTGGAACTCCCAGGACTGAGCCAGCGACCAATCACAGGGCTCGTCCACATCGGTCAGCCGCTCGGGCCAGGACAGGCCGAGTCCGATCGGCACGAGCATGCGGGGAGGCCCGAGCTGCGCGATCGTCGATCCGTCGTGGAACTCCACCATCGAGTGGATCCACTGCTGCGGGTGCACGACGACATCGATCCGCTCATACGGCAGGTCGAAGAGCAGGTGGGCCTCAATGACCTCGAGCCCCTTATTGACCAGAGTCGCCGAGTTGGTGGTGATGACGCGCCCCATCGCGAAGTTCGGGTGCGCTAGCGCTTCCCGGGGCGTCACCGCGTCCAGTTCGTCGCGGGAGCGCCCGCGGAAGGGCCCACCACTGGCGGTCACCACCAGCCGGCGCACCTCCTCGGCCCGCCCGCCACGCAGGCATTGCGCGATCGCCGAATGCTCCGAATCCACCGGCACGATCTGCTCCGGCCGCGCCGCTGCCCGCACCAGGTCGCCGCCGATGATGAGCGACTCCTTATTGGCCAATGCGAGGGTCGAGCCGGCCGCCAGGGCGGCAAGAGTGGGGCGCAGCCCGATCGAGCCGGTGATCCCGTTGAGCACCACATCGGCGCCGCTTCCCGCCGCGATGGTTGCCGCCTGCGCTCCGGTCTCCACCTCCGGCACGTATGCCGGACCCCCCCCCGCCCCGGCATAGGCACCGATCGCCTCACGCACGGCGTCCGCGTCCGCGCTGGCCGCCGCCACCAGCGGCACCCGGAAGCGCACCGCCTGCCGGGCGAGCAGATCAATATTGCCCCCGGCCGCCAGCGCGGTGACCGTGAACCGGTCGGGGTGGCTCTCGATGACCTCGAGGGCTTGAGTGCCGATGGAGCCGGTGGAGCCGAGCAGGGCGACGGTGCGTGCGGTCACGGCGTCATTCTCCCCTCGACGGCGGGTAGCGAAATCGCCGCCCTGACCACCATCTCGCTACCCCATCGCCGGCTTGCGTCTCGGCGCCTCAGCGGTCGACGACGACTACGTGCAGGTGCGGTGCCTCGTCGACGAGATCCGCCAGGACCGCCACGATCCCGTGGTATGCCGCGAGGTCACCCTCCTGCAATGACCGGGTCTCGTCCCAGATCAGCGACCAACCGCCCGGCCGCTCCTCGGCGCACCTGCGCAGCGCGTCGTAAAGCGCGTCGAGATTGGCGCCGACATACGGCGGAAAGGACAGCACCTCCGCAAACCGACGCAGGGAATGCGCCTTGTCCGCCCCGGCCGGGACGACGATGACCTCCCGGCCCGCCTCCTGTTCGGCCCGGATCAGGCCGGCGATGCCCGTCGAGGCCGTATGCCGCCGCACCCGATAGCGATGGCTGCCCGTCGAAGCGGAGTGCCCCCAGCCACGGTGGGGTTCTGGCGTGCGCTGCGTCACCGCCCCATTGTCTCGCGTTCATTTCCTGGCAACAGACCGGAGGCCAGCAGGCAGGACCAAGCGCCGAGATGTCGTGCGGGGAAGACGGGTGTCGTGCGGGGAAGGCCAATGTCGTGCGGGGCTATACCCCCGCACCACCGGCCCGGACCCCGCACGAGAGACCCGGACCCCGCACGAGAGACCCGGACCCCGCACGAGTGCGCCCGACGGGTTAGTCGCCCTCGGCGTTCGGCGACCAGCTGGGCTCATAGTCCCTGATCGACGCCCGGTTCGCCTGCTTAGCGGCCTTCGAGGATTTGCCGGAAGCTGTCGTAATGGTCCTGGGTGTAATAACGATCGCCACCTGACCCGCCGATGATCCGCCGGGCACCGCGGTCATCCGACCCCGGCGTCACCACCGTGTACTCCCGGTAGTAACCCCGCGCCCGTGGCGGCAAGATCCCCTCGCGGTTGCCGAATACCCCGTCGTCCGCGCGGTAGGGATAAGGTCCGCCCGCCCGGATCAGTTCCAGGGTGTCCTGGGCCTGCGGCGGCAATTGGGATTCCGCGATCGTCGCCAATCCGGAGACCGGGGTGGCCTCCCCCGATGGTCGCGGGGAGGCCGTCCCGCTCCGCGTGGGCTTTCGGCTCGTCGGACTGGCCGATCCGCTGGGGCTGGCCGACCCGGTAGGGCGGGGCGAGCTAGTCGAATCAGCCACGACCCCGGTGCTCGTGGGCCCGCCCCCACCCATCTCCCCGCCCCCGCTGCCGGAGGTCAAGGCCCACCAGAGCACCACCAGGCAGGCCAGCACGCCCAGCAGCATGAGCAACTGCCGGTCGGCCTTCTTCAACTGCATGGCCCGGAGACTACTTCGCGCCTAGGTCAGCGCTCCTCCATGCCCCAGGCCGAGCCATAACCCGCCGGCTTCGGCGCGGCCAGCAACTCCAGGAAGGGCACCGAGTCAAAGGCCTCCGGCCCGAGGACACCGGCCCCACTCCATACGCCGGTGGCCAGCAGCTCCAAGGCGACGATCGGGTTGATCGCGGTCTGCCAGACGACGCATTGGGCGCCATACTCGCGCATGGTGACCTCGTTGTCGGCCACGTGGTAGAGGTAGGTCGCCCGCGGCTGGCCGTCCTTGCCGGTGCCGGTGACCAGCACCCCGGCGCAGGTCTTGCCGACCAGCTGCGGCCCGATGGTCGCCGGGTCCGGCAGCACCGCGGCGACGATGTCACGCGGCGCCACGGAGACGCCCTTGATGGTGATCGGGTCGGTGCTGTCCAGGCCCAAGGTATGCAGCGCCCGCAGGATCGAGATCATCTGCTCGCCCAAGCCGTACTTGAAGGTCACCCGCTGCGCGTCCAGCCAGCGCGGCATGAGCAGGACCTCTTCATGCTCCACGTGCACGCACTCGACCGGGCCGATGCCCTCGGGGAAGTCGAAGACCTCCGGCTCGCTGAAGGGCGGCAGCGTGAAGAAACCCGCGTCCAGGCCGCCACCGGCCTCCGCACGTTCCTTCTCCCAGACCACCGGAGGGTTGAGGCATTCCTCGATGATCGTCCACATCGAAAAGCCGGGCGCGAAGCCTTCGGAGCCATCGGGCAGCAGGTAGGCAAGGTTGGCGCCGTCGCGAGTGCCGAGTTCGTCGATCGAGCTGAAGAGGTGGTCGGCGGCATACCGGGCGAAGACATTGGACAGCCCCGGCTCGACACCGATGCCGACCAGC
This sequence comes from uncultured Nostocoides sp., assembly GCA_936931335.1. GTDB lineage: Bacteria > Actinomycetota > Actinomycetes > Actinomycetales > Dermatophilaceae > Nostocoides_A. Next base: position 3,912 of record CAKZIH010000384.1, read on the forward strand.
GCCAGCGCGTCGGCGCCGCGCCATTCGTCGTCCAGGGCGAACTGCTCGTCACCGAGCTTGACGTGCGTCTTGCTGTACGGGTCCTGGTCGTGGCGTCGGGAAAGGGACATTGCCATGTCCAGGTAGTTCGCGCCCGCCGCGAGGCAGCCGGTGAAGATCGGCATCACGAACCGGGGGTCGACGGCGTTGAGCACGTGGGTGGCGCCGACCAGCCGGATCAGCCGGGCCACGGCATCGGCGTCCGAGGCGTCCACCTGGGCGGCGTGGAAACGCACCTCGTCCGGTCGCTCGGCGGTGACCGAGGCGACCGTCCGATTGGCGCGCTCCAGGTCGTAGTCGGCGACCACGAAGATGTCGTAGAAATCGCGTTCCACCGCGATCTTGGCCGCGGCGTCACCGACGCCACCGGCGCCGATCATCAGGACCCGCATGGGGTTCACTTCCTTGATCTGCGGGCTCCGGTGCGCCCTGATATGGATTTGGTATGTCGTGAGCTCACCGCAGGCCGGCCCGCGCAGCTCGTGGCGCCATTGTCCACCCGCGCGGGCAGTAATGGGCTATCGGGATCTGCGAACTTTGCCGATCCCCTGGGCCGCGATGACCAGCAGCACCGCGATCACGAACATGGAGAAGCCGATGACATTGGCCTGCGCCGGGACGCCACGCAGATAGGAGACGTAGACGAACTTGGGGAAGGTCGTCTCCGAGCCAGACACGAAGTTGGTGATGATGAAGTCGTCGAAGGACAGCGAGAAGGCGAGCATTGCGGCGCCGGCGATGCCGGGCAGCACCAGCGGGAAGGTCACCTTCCAAAAGGTCGAGCCCGGCCCGGCATAGAGGTCCTGGGCGGCCTCTTCCAGGCGCGGATCCAGGCTCTGCAGCCGCGCCTTGACGGTGACCACCACGAAGCTGATGCAGAACATGATGTGGGCGATGACGATGGTCCAAAAACCCAGTCGCAGCCCCACCCGCGAAAAACCCTGGACGAAGATCGTCAGCAGGCTGGCGCCCAAGACGATCTCGGGCGTGGCCATCGGCACGAAAGTCAGCAGATTGCCTGCCCCGCGGCCCACGAAGCGATAGCGCACCAGCGCGAATGCCAGCAACGTGCCGAGCACGGTGGCCACCAGGGTCGACAGCGCGCCGATCTCCAGCGACTTGACCAGCGCCCCGCAGACCCCGGGCGCCCCGCACGGGTTCTCCCAGTGCTTGAGGGTGGGGCTGCCTTCCGGGTTCCAGGTGATATTGGACTTGCGGTAGTTGTTGAACGAGAAGACGAAGGTGTAGGCCACCGGCACAAAGAGATAGAGCAGCACCAGGACCGCGGCAATCATCGCGAAGCGATCCCCCAGCCAACTGGTGATCCGCCGTCCCACCGAGGGCCGGTATGCCGTCTCCCGCCCCCGCTCGTGCGCGCCCCGGCGCGCGGTGCTCACCGTGCTCACAGCAACTCCTCGGTGCCGAACCGGCGGACATAGACGAAGACCAGGGCGAGGATCAACGCCATCAAGGTGAATGAGAGCGCGGCGGCCGTCGGGTACCCGCCGGGCACCTTGAAGAACTGGCTCTCGATGACATTGCCGACCATCTTGGTGCCGCGGTCGGAGCCGAGCAGTTCGGCATTGACATAGTCACCGGCGGCGGGGATGAAGGTGAGCAGGGTGCCGGCGAGGACGCCCGGCATACTCATCGGCAGGGTGACCGTCCGGAAGGTGGTGAACCCATTGGCGTAGAGGTCGCCGCCGGCCTCCACGATCCGCGGATCGGCCCGCTCCAGCGAGGCATAGATCGGCAGCACCATGAACGGCAGGAAGTTATAGGTCAGTCCCGCCACCACCGCCATCCAGGTCTCGGTGATGTGCCCGCCGGGCAGCAGGTGCAGGAAGTTCAGCGTCCGGACCACGGGGCCCTCGTCGGCGAGAATTTGGCGCCAGGCGATGGTGCGCAGGATGAAGCTGGTGAAGAACGGCGCGATGATGCAGATCATCATCAGCCCGCGCCACCGACCCGCCTTGAAGGCCATCGCATAGGCCAGCGGGTAGCCCAGGCAGAACGCGAAGAAGGTGGCCAATCCGGCATACAGCAGGGAGCGGCCGTAATGTGGCGCGAACTCGCTTAGCGCCGCCCAATAGTTGCCGAAGTTGAGGTCGCGGTAGTAATAACCGGGATAGCCGGGGAACTTCGACTGCAGGCTGACGGTGAATAGTTGCACCAGCGGGATGACGAAGAAGACGATCAGCCACAACAGGCCGGGCAGCAGCAGCAGATAGGGCAGCCAAGTGCCGCGCCGAGCGGGCTCCGGGGCCGGCCCGCCGCCCGGGCCGGGAGCGGCCGATGCACTACCCAGATGGGCGAGCGCGCTCACTGGGAGCCGTCCGCGGAGCCCGGCGCCACCCCGGTCTGCACATCGGCGAGCACCGGCCCGTCGGGGATCTCGGCGTCCTCGGCGGGCACGGCGAAGGCGTGGCCCGGCTCCCAGGACATCCATACCTGGTCGCCCGGGCGCAGGTCGATCGGCTCCACGTCGAGGTTCTGCTCGTAGACGCTCCAGGTGGCACCGCTGGCGACGGTGACCAGATATTGCGTGGCCACCCCGGTGAAGGAGACATCGCGCACGATCGCCTGCATGTCATCCCCCACCCCGGAGGGGCGTTCGCGGTGGATGCGCACCTTCTCCGGACGCACCCCGAAGAGCACCCGGTCGGAGGTGACCTGGCTGCGGGCGCGCGGGATCTTCACCCGCGAGCCGCTGACGTCGACCACCAGGAAGTTGCCGTCCCGGTCGACCACTCGACCCTCGCCGAGGTTGGACTGGCCGACGAAGTTGGCCACGAATGCGGTGACCGGCAGGTCATAGAGCTGCGCCGGCGGGCCCATCTGTTCGATGCGCCCGTGGTTCATCACCGCGACCGTGTCGGCCATGGTCATGGCCTCCTCCTGGTCGTGGGTGACGTGGATGAAGGTGAGCCCCACCTCGGTCTGGATGCGCTTGAGCTCCACCTGCATCTGCCGGCGCAGCTTGAGATCGAGGGCGCCCAGTGGCTCATCGAGCAACAACACCTCGGGCCGGTTGACCAGGGCGCGGGCCACGGCGACCCGCTGCTGCTGACCACCGGAGAGCTGCGTCGGCTTGCGACCGGCCAGGTGCTTCAACTGGACCAGGTCGAGGGCGTCGTCGGCGAGCCGGGTGGCGTCCTTCAGCCCGCGCCGCTTGGGCCCGAAGGCCACATTGTCCCGGACGCTCAGGTGCGGGAAGAGGGCATAGGACTGGAAGACCGTGTTGACCGGCCGCTCATACGAGCGCGAACCGGTCAGGTCGGTATCGCCGATAAGGATCCGGCCGCGGGTGGGCTGCTCCAGCCCGGCGACCATGCGCAGGGTCGTGGTCTTGCCGCAGCCCGACGGGCCGAGCAGCGCGAAGAACGACCCGCGCGGGACCTGCAGGCTCAAATCGTCCACCGCGGTGAACTCGCCGAACTCCTTGGTCACGGCGTCGATCCGCAGGTCACCCTGCGCCTCCCGGAAGCCGGCCATCAGTTGCCCACCACCCTGGCCCATTCCGCGGACAGCTCGGAATCCTCCTCCGGCGTCAACGCCCGGAATCCTTGAATATTGTTGTCTTTCAAGTATTTTTCGGTCGGGAAGATCAGCGGGCTCTCGGCAAGATCGGGATCGATCTTCTCCATTTCCTTCTGTGCGCCGACCACCGGACAGACATAGTTGACGTATGCCGCGACCTGCGCCGCGACGGCCGGGTCGTAGTAGTAGTTCATCAGCGTCTCGGCATTGCGCCGGTGCGTCGAGGTGATGGGCACCATCATGTTGTCCGACCACAGCGTCCCGCCGGACTCCGGGATGGTGAACTGCCAGTTGTCGTTCTCGGTCTCGTAGCGCAGCACGAAGAGGTCGCCACTCCACACGATGCCCGCGATGGCGTTGCCGCTCTTGAGGTCGTTGAGATAGGCATTGCCCTTGACCCGGCGGATATAGCCGTCATTGATGAGCTGATCGAGCTTGGCCACGGCCTTGTCGAACTCCGCCCGCCCCCATTTGCCGGCGATGTCGACGCCCTGCCACTGCATGATCAGACCGGCGGTGTCGCGCATCTCGGAGAGCACCACGATGCGGCCCTTGAGGTCGTCGGCGAAGAGATCGTCGAGAGTCTTCAGCTCCCGGCCGACCTTCTCCTTCTCATAGCCGATCCCGGCAAAACCCGACTGCCAGGTCAGCGAGTAATTACGGCCCGGGTCGAAGGAGACGTCCTTGAGCGCCGGCAGCAGGTTGCCCGCATTCGGCATCTGGATTAGCTCCAGCGGCTGCACGAGCTGGTCGCGGATCATCCGGTTCGCCATCCAGTCGGTCAGCGTGATGACGTCCTTGCCGATGTCCTGCTTAGCTTCCAACTGTGGGCGGACCTTGCTCACATAGGAGTCGTTGTCGTCGATGTCCTCGGCGTAGGTCGCCCGGATCCCGGTCTTCTTGATGAAGGCCTCTAGCGTCGGATAGTTCTTGGCGTCCTCGTCATAGTCCAGGTATGCCGTCCAGTTGGCCCAGTGCACCACCTTGTCCTGCGCCGAGACATCGGTGGGCAGGGCGAGGGCCGCCTTGCCACCGGCCGGCGGCTTCGGCGGGGCGCAGCCGGCCAGCGCCGCAGCGCTGGCACCCAATGCCCCCGCGGACAGCAGCGAACGGCGGCTCAGCGACGCGGCGCGCGCTGAACCGATGAGGGCCCGCACACCGGGGTCGGCGGGCGGCATACGGCGACGGGGAGACGCGGGAGGGGGCACGGGCGGTTCGTCTTTCGGCCGGGGGTGAGCGAAAAAGTGCGGCGGCAGCGCGAGTTCAGCTGTCGATATTGGCCATCACGTGCTTGACCCGGGTGTAGTCCTCCAGGCCGTACATCGACAGGTCCTTGCCATAGCCGGACTGCTTGAACCCGCCGTGCGGCATCTCGGCGACCAGCGGGATGTGGGTGTTGATCCACACGCAGCCGAAGTCGAGGTGCTTGCTCATCCGCATGGCACGCCCGAAGTCCTTGGTCCACACCGAGGACGCCAGACCGTAGTCGACGCCATTGGCATAGCCGAGCGCCTCGGCCTCGTCGGCGAAGCGCTGCACGGTGATGACCGGCCCGAAGATCTCGTTCTGGATGGCCTCATCGTCCTGCTTGAGGCCGGAGACGACCGTGGGCTCGAGGAAGTAGCCATCGCCCAACGCGCTGATCCGGTTGCCGCCGGTGGCGACATTGGCGTGCGCGGGCAGCCGCTCCAGGAAGCCGGAGACCTGCTCGAGCTGGCGGGAGTTGTTGACTGGACCGAAGAGGGCGTCCTCGTCATCCGGCATACCGACCTTGGCGTTCTCCTTGGCGTATGCGGCGAGCGCGGCGACAAAGTCGTCGTGGATGCCGGCGCCCACCAGCACCCGGGTGGCCGCGGTGCAGTCCTGACCGGCGTTGAAGTAACCGGCGGTGGCGATCCCCTCGACGGCGGCGTCGATATCCGCGTCATCGAAGACCACGACCGGGGCCTTGCCACCCAGCTCGAGGTGTACCCGCTTGACCTGCGAGCTGGCGCTCTGGGCGACGGCCATCCCGGCGCGCACGGAGCCGGTGATCGCCACCAGTTGCGGGATGGGGTGCTCCACTAGCAGCCGGCCGGTGTCCCGGTCGCCGGTGACCACATTGAAGGTGCCGGCGGGCAGGAAGTCGGCCGCGATCTCGGCGAGCAGGAGGGTGGTCTCCGGGGTGGTGTCGCTCGGCTTGAGGACGATGGTGTTGCCAGCGGCGAGCGCCGGGCCGATCTTCCAGACCGCCATCATCATCGGGTAGTTCCACGGGGTGACCTGACCGACGACGCCGATCGGCTCGCGGCGCACCCAACTGGTGTGCCCGCTCATGTATTCGGTGGACGCCTTGCCCTCCAGCACGCGCGCGGCGCCGGCGAAGAAGCGCAACTGGTCGACCATCGGGGGGAGCTCTTCGCTGGCGGTCAGCGCGTGCGGCTTGCCGGTGTTCTCCGACTCGAGCTTGATGAACTCCTCGGCGCGCGCCTCGATCGCGTCGGCGAACTTGAGCAGCGCCTGCTGGCGCTCGCTCGGCGTGGTCTGGCCCCACTCCTCGAATGCCTTGGCGGCGCTGGTGTAGGCGGCGTCGATGTCATCGGCGCCGGATACCGGGGCGCTGGCAACGGCCTGGCCGGTGCTCGGGTCGATGATGTCGATGCGGTTGTCGCTGCGCGCATCCACATAGGCGTTGTCGATGAAGTTCCGCAACTCACGCACGTGATCTCAGCTCCACGATCTGGGTCGTCTTCGGCAGGGTGAGCCGACTCTAGCCCCCAGTTCGCCCCGTGCGAATACCCCTGCGGTGAGCGAATGTCCGAGTCGCGGCTGGTATGGCCGTGCCGCACCATTGGGGCGTGAGGCGAGCAGACCCGAACCCGGCCCCCTCGGCTCCCCTGTGGTGGGATCCGGATGCCGGCGCCCCGCTGGGCGGCGCCGAGGTGTGGCGGGATTGCTCCCGGGTGCGCGCCGCCTGGTCGCGCTCGGCCGATGTGGTGATCGTGGGCGGCGGATTCACCGGCCTGTGGAGCGCCTACTACCTGCTGCAGGCCCGGCCCGACTTGGACGTGTTGGTGCTGGAGGCCCAGCGGGTGGGGTTCGGGGCGAGCGGCCGCAATGGCGGCTGGGTGTCCGCGCTCTTCCCGGTGCCCGCCGACGATCTGGCCCGCCGGCATGGGGAGGCTGCGGCCCGGTCCCTGCTGGCGGCGCTGCGGGAGACGGTCGTCGAGGTTGGCAAGGTGGTGGCGGCCGAGGCGATGCCCGGGGTGGGCTATCACCGTGGTGGCACCGTGGCGCTGGCCCGCACGCCCGCCCAGGTGACCCGAGCCCAGGCCGGGGTGGCCGCCGCGCGGCCGTGGGACGAGGGGACGGTATGGCTGTCCGCCGCTCAGGCACGCGAGCGGATGGCGGGCCGCGAAGTGCTTGGCGCCACCTACAACCCGCATTGCGCGCGCGTGCAGCCGATGGCGCTGGTGCAGGGGCTGGCAGCGGCGGTGCGCCGGCTCGGCGGCCGGATCGTCGAGGGGGTGCGGGTGAGCGGCGCGGAGCCGGGGCACGTGCATACGGACTCGGGGACGGTACGCGCAGTTCACGTTCTGCGGGCGACGGAGGCATGGACCGCGACCCTGCCGGGGCTGCGTCGGCGGGTCGCGCCGGTGTACTCGCTGATCGTGGCGACGCAGCCCCTGCCGGCGCAGGTATGGGAGCGCATCGGGCTGGCGGACTTCGAGGTCTTCACCGACCACCGGCACGAGATCGTCTACGGCCAGCGCACCGAGGATGGGCGGCTGGTCTTCGGCGGCCGGGGCGCGCCCTATCACTTCGGTTCGGCCATCGCGCCGCGCTTCGACGCGGACGCCCAGGTGTTCGCGCGGCTGCGGGCGACCCTGCGCGACCTGCTCCCCCAGCTCGGCGACGTGGAGTTCACCCATGCCTGGGGTGGGCCACTCGGCATACCTCGGGATTGGCATCCGTCGGTCACCTATGACCGCAGCGTCCGCGTCGGCTCCGCCGGCGGGTATGTCGGTGACGGCGTCGCCGCGGCGAATCTCGCCGGGCGGACCCTGGCCGATCTGGTGCTGGGCCTGGACACTCCGCTGACCCGACTGCCATGGGTCGGCCATCGCTCGCCGGACTGGGAGCCGGAACCGCTGCGCTGGCTGGGTGTCAACGCCGGCCTGCGGCTGGCCGCGCTCGCCGACCGGGAGGAAGCGCGTACCGGCTCCCCCGCCCGGCTGGGTCGGGTGCTAGCCGCGCTCACCGGTCACTGACCGCGTCGGGCGAGGCGGGTCCGGTCAATGGCGGACATCCGCCGGGCCGGGGCAGGTCGGCAGCCCAGCGCCGGCCCACGCTTCATACCCGCCGATCACATCGGTGGCCCGGGACAGGCCCAGTTGCCGCAGATTCCAGGCCGCGAGGGAACTGGAGAAGCCGTGTCGGCAGATGAGGACGTAACGGGTGTCCCAGTCCGTCGCCTCGGGGATCCGCCACTCGTATGACGGGTCGAGCCGCCACGGCAGCACCGTCAGGTCGATGACCAAGGCGCCGGGCAGTTCCGCGCTCGCCGCCCGGTGCGCCTGGGTGCGGACGTCGACGAGGAGGGCGCC
>CAKZIH010000385.1 GCA_936931335.1 uncultured Nostocoides sp.
GGGGTTCAACAGCAGGAAGCGACCGGCGTCCCGCGCGGCGGGCGTGCTGCGCAGCACCGGCCGGTAGGCGCCCAGCGTCTCATTCAGTTCGGCGACGGCCTGCGGCAGGTGATCGGCCCCCAGCCGCGCGGCGACCAGACTGCTTTGTGCCACATAGGTATCGGCTTCCGCTGGCGTCAACGGCACCGTCGCATACCGCTGGTATGCCGCCAGGAAGGAGGATGCCTCGGCCACGTGCACCCAGCGCAGCAGCACGGGGTCGTCCGCGCGATAGGGCACCCCGCGCTCGTCCTTCCCGCGCACCCGGCGATGGACCGCGCGCACCTGCGCGATCGCGGCCTCGGCATCCGGGATCGTCCCAAAGGTCGTCGTCGCGATGAAATGACTGGTGCGCTGCAGGCGCCCCCATGGGTCTCCCCGGTAACCGCTGTGACCAGCGACCCCGGCCATCGCCTGCGGATGCAGCGACTGCAGCAGCAGCGCGGCCAGCCCCCCGGTGAACATGGATGCATTGGCGTGCACCCGCCATACCGGGTCACCGGGTGTGAACCACCGCTCCCCCGTGCTGCCCCAAATGCGTTCTGCGGCAACCGCGGCGTCATCCCCGGCCACCCGCGAGCGCAGCGCGCGGCCGGCGGTGCGTTGCACACGCCCGAGCAGTTTCGCGCCGGGACGCACGAGCGCGTCAGGGGCCAACCGGCTCATGCTCAGCGCCTCCTCCTGGCCGCGGCTCGGGTCGGGCACCCGGGCGGGTGCCACATTCCACGGTATGTCGTGGCCCGCCTCAGCGCGCCGCCAGTACCCCGGCCACCTGCCAGAGGCAGAGGAACGCCATACCGATCACGGCAATGAATGGGGTGCGCCCCGGCCCGCGGACCACGACCGCGCTGAGCACCAGTGCGGCCGACAGGCGCAGCGCCGCCCCGAGATCCATCGGCCCGCCACTGCCGATCACGCTCACCAGTGCCGCGATAACCAAGACGACCGCCCCGACCAGCCGCGTCCCGTGCGCGCCGAGGCGGTGCGGCATGCCGACGACCCCGGTGGCTCGGTCGTCGGCGAGATCGGGCAGTGCGTTGAACAGGTGCGCCGCCACCCCGAGCAACCCGGCGGTCACGGCGACCCCCGCGGGCGGCAGCCGGTGTGGGGTGCCGGCAAGGGTGACCACGGCGGGCAGGGTGCCGAAGGCCAGCGCATAGGGCAGCGCCGACCACCGGGTCGCCTTGAGCCCGAGGTTATAGGCCCAGCCGGCCGCCACCCCGAGGCCGAGATGGGTGGCCGCGGACGGCATACCGCAGGCGAACGAGAGCACCACGCAGGCCAGGAGCGCCCCGACGATGCAGGCACGCAGCACAGCCGGGGTGACCGCGCCCCTCGCCGCGGGCTTGTCCGGCCGACCGATCGCCCGGTCCCGAGCCGCGTCGAGGAGGTCGTTGGACCAGCCGATGCTCAATTGACCGGCGAATACCGCCGCCACCACCAGGGCGCCGGCCCGGATCCCAAGCCCCGAGGCGGTCGCCAACAGCCCGGTCAGCGTGGTCACCGCCAGGGTGGGGCCGGGATGACAAGCCGCGGCCAGGGCCCGCAGGGATCGCAGCACCCTTAAGAGGGTAGAGACCGCGGCCGACACCTATGGTGAACAGGTGTCCCACATCGCGGCCGTATGCGGCGTGCTCCCGCCCCACCGCTATGCCCAGGGTGAGCTGACGGCCGTCTTCGCGGAGGTGGTCGCCGGGGATGCGCACAGCGAACAGGGCGCACGGTTACACCCGTTGATCGCTCGCCTGCACGGTAATTCCGGTGTCTCCCAGCGCTATCTGGCCCGCCCGCTGGAGTGGTACCGGACCTTTGCGGGGTTCACCGATGCCAATGCCGCATTCGTCGAGACCGCCCTGGACCTGGGCGCGGACGCGGTGACCCAGGCGCTATCCCAGGCCGGGCTGACGCCTCGCGATGTCGACCTGCTGGTGTCCGCGACGGTGACCGGGCTGGCAGTACCCTCCCTGGACGCGCGGATCGCCGCTCGGCTGGAGATGCGCACGGACGTCAAGCGGGTGCCGCTCGTCGGCCTGGGCTGTGTGGCTGGGGCGGCCGGGATCGCGCGAGTGCACGACTATCTGCTTGGCCATCCGGGGGAGGTCGCGGTCCTGGTAGCCACCGAACTGTGCAGTCTCACCCTGCAGCGTGACGACACCTCCACCGCCAACCTGGTGGCCAGCGGGCTCTTCGGCGACGGCGCGGCCGCGGTGGTATTGATCGGGCCGGAACATCCCGCGGCGCAGCGTGATTCCGCGGCGCAGCGTGATCCCGAGGCCGAAGGTGACTTAGGGATCGAGCGCGATCCTGCCACCACCCCACAACCCCAGGTACTGGCCACCCGCAGCCGGCTCTACCCCGAGACCGAGCGAGCCATGGGCTGGGATGTCGGCCAGAGCGGGCTGCGCATCGTGCTCGGCGTGGAGGTCCCTGACCTGGTCCGCACCCAGGTCCGGGCGGACGTCGACGGTTTCCTCGAGGCGCGCGGGCTGACCCGCGCCGACATCGGCTGGTGGGTGGCCCACCCCGGTGGCCCGAAGGTGCTGGAAGCCCTGGCCGAGGCCCTGGCGGTCGAGCGCGAGGCGCTGCAGGTGACCTGGGACTCCCTGGACCGGATCGGCAATCTGTCCTCCGCCTCGGTCCTGCACGTCCTGGCCGACACCCTGCGCGAGCGTCCACCGGCGGCGGGAAGCCTCGGCATACTGCTGGCAATGGGGCCCGGATTCTGTCTGGAACTCGTTCTCCTGCAAGCAGGTTGAGCCGATGTCCTCGGTCTCCTGGTATGTTGTCCTGATCGCCGCGGTAGGTCTCGAGCGGCTCGCCGAGCTCGTGGTCTCCACCCGCAACGCCCGGGCGGCGTTCGCCCGCGGTGGGCGGGAATTCGGCCAGGGTCACTATCCGGCGATGGTGGTGCTGCATACCGGTCTGCTGGCCGGCTGTCTCGCGGAAGTCGTTCTGGCAGAACGGCCCTGGATGCCTGCGCTCGGCATCCCGATGCTGCTGGTGGTGCTCGCCGCCCAGGTGCTGCGCTGGTGGTGCATCGTCACCTTGGGCCGCCAATGGAACACCCGGGTGATCGTCGTGCCCGGCGCCGGCCGGGTCACCGGCGGCCCGTACCGCTGGCTGACCCACCCCAACTATGTCGCCGTGGTTGCCGAGGGGATCGCGCTGCCGCTCGTGCATACCGCGTGGCTGACGGCGCTGGTCTTCTCACTGCTGAACTTCTGGCTGCTGCGGGTGCGGATCTCGGTGGAGGACACCGCGCTTCGCTCGCTGGATGCCACATGAGCGACGCCGATGTGATCGTGGTCGGCGGCGGTCCGATGGGCCTGATCGCCGCGCTTTATGCCCGTCGCGCCGGCCTGCGGGCAACGATCGTGGAACCCCGCAACGCGCCGATCGACAAGGCCTGCGGCGAGGGATTGATGCCGGCCGGGGTCGCTGCGCTGGCCGCACTCGGCGTGCACCCGGCGGGCCGCCCGTTGCGCGGGATCCGGTATGTCGCGGGCCACCGGTCCGCGGTCGCCGACTTCTGCGCCGGGCCCGGTATGGGGGTCCGCCGCACCACCCTGCATACCGCGCTGGTGGACGCGGCGGAGGCCGCGGGCGCCGACTGGGTGACGGCCAAAGTCGTTGCGGTATCTCAGGATTCCGGTGGCGTCCGGTTGGCGACGGCCACGCGCACGGGTGCCGGCCCCACCCTCACCAGCCCGTATGTCGTGGCCGCCGACGGCCTGCACTCCCCCATGCGCCACCGCCTCGGCCTGGACCGCCCCCGGCGCGGATCGGCGGGCACCCACCAGCGGCATGGGTTGCGCCGGCATTTCGCGCTGCCGCCTTGGAGTGATCGGGTCGAGGTGCACTGGGGCGCCACCGCCGAGCTCTATGTCACCCCGGTGACGGATGATCAGGTGGGAGTGGCCGCGCTCTCCCGCCAGATCGCCCCATTCGATGAAATGCTGCGTCAGTTCCCGGCCGTCGCCGAGCGGCTCGCCGGTGCCGCCGCCGGCCCGGTG
>CAKZIH010000386.1 GCA_936931335.1 uncultured Nostocoides sp.
TCATCGACCTGTCCCGCGCCAGCTACCGCAAGATGAAGCAGAACCTGTGGTGGGCCGCCGGCTACAACATCCTCTCCGTGCCGCTGGCCGCAGGCGTCCTAGCACCGATCGGGTTCGTGCTGCCGATGAGCATCGGCGCGATCCTCATGTCCGCGTCCACCGTCGTCGTCGCCCTCAACGCCCAGCTGTTGCGACGTCTCGATCTCACCCCGGCCGCCAGCACCGCCAAAATCCTCGACCGCACACCGGCGCCATGACCAGCCGGTCAAAGGCGACCGGGCATCGCCCCAAGTAGACATGGAAAGGAGCACCACGATGACGACCACCATCCCGACGCCACCGTCCCCGACCGGGCACGGCTACATCAGCGACAAGGACCGCTACCTCGCTCGCCTCAAGCGCATCGAGGGACAGGCCCGTGGCATCCACCGCATGGTCGACGAGGACGCCTACTGCATTGACATCCTCACCCAGATCAGCGCGGTCACCGCGGCCTTGGAGAACGTAGCCCTGGGGCTCCTCGACGACCATCTCAAGCACTGCGTCACCGCAGCGATCCGCGACGGCGACGGACGCGCCGAGGCCAAGATCAAGGAAGCCTCCGACGCCATCGCGCGCCTCGTGAAGTCCTAGGGCTCGCGATGCTCGACCTCCTACGCACCCTCATACCCTCTCTCGCTGTTCGTGACATCGAGTTGTCGGCCCACTCCTTCGCAGAATGTTCGAGGCAGGACCAACCCTCACGTCGCGGAATGGTGATTTGATCCCGATCGTATTGAGGTTGGATGAGGCCACCGCGCTGCCGGTGGAGGATCGGCGCCGCGGAGTCCGAGACCTGGTCGCACAGGCACGACGACTCACTGGACCAATGTCTGGGTGGTCCTTCCTGCATCCGTGGTGCTGATCACGCGCCCGTCGACGGACGCGATGATCTCCAGTTGTCCGTCACTAGTGCGGCCCGCCCACAACGCTTCGGCCGGCCCGATGCTCCCCGGATGAAGGGTCCAGGTCTGGCCGGCGTCGCTGCTGGTTGCCAGTCTGCCCGCGGCTGAAGAGGTGACGATGGTCTCCTCGTCGGCCCAGGTGGCGAGGACGGCGACCTCTGGTGGGGCGAGGGAGGTCCAGGTGGTGCCCTCGTCCTGACTCATGAGCAGGCCAGCGCTTGTGGTGGCCAGCACCTTCCCGGACGTGGGGGAAGCGGCCAGCACCCGTGGCGGTGAGGGAATGTCCCGCGTATCCCAGGTCTCTTTGTCGCTGGTGTGCCGAAGCGTTCCGTCGAACCCGATGACGCCGTTTGGGCCGGCGGTCAGAGCGTGGAAATCCGAGCGCCCGCCGCGTGAGGCGACCTGCCAGGTGCGACCCGTGTCCTGTGACGTGATGAGACCTACTGGCTGGGGGAGGTCGGTACCGGGTGCTGGGTGGCCGGAGGCATACAGAGTGCCGTCGTCGCCGATGGCGAAGCCCATCAGGTCGATGGCAGGACCGTTGCGGACGAGCTTGCCGTCGACCTGCTGGAACAAACCTTGATGGGTCGCCACCAGCACGTCGCCGGTTCGTGGATGTCGAGCGATCCCATGAACATGGATCAAGGGTGCGGGCTGTTGGCTCGCGTCGCTTCCCGCTGGGCTGGACGACTCACCGCCAGTGGACTGCGGTGTCCCGGTCTCGGATGTCGAAGAGCACCCGGCCAGCAGCGCCACCGCAGCCACCACAGCGATACCTCGGGCGACACGTCGTCGACGGGGCCTCATGCGATGTACTCCAACGCGATCATCATGCCGCCCTCTGCGTGGTAGATGTTGTGGCAGTGGATCATCCAGTCGCCCTCGTTGTCGGCGTCGAGGTCGATGGCGAAAGACTGCATGGGGGCCATGAGGACAGTGTCCTTCCTGAGCCCGGAGGGCAGGGCAAAGGTGTGTCCGTGCACATGCACCGGGTGAGTCATCATCGTCATGTTGGTGGCGTTGATCCGCAGTCGTTGCCCGGCCCGGACGGTCAGGGGCTCGTTCTTGCCGAACGGAGCTCCGTTCATCCCCCATGCGTAGGGCTGCATCGATCCGGTGAGAGTGAGCCGCGCGGTTGCATCGGGTCTCCTGCTGGGCAGCTTGGCTGCCTGGGCGGGTCTCAGGTCGGAGCCGATGAGGACCCGTCCGGTCAATTCTCGTGGGCTGGCGTCCCCGCCGGGTGCGGCGCCGCTTCCGGTGCGGGCTACGGCCATGGCCTGACCGCCGCTGGCCTTGCCGGCCGGCTTGGCCACCAAGGGGAAGGCCCCGTCGCCGAGGGTGACAATCGCGTCATAACGTTCGCCCATCCCGATATAGAACGCGTCCGTCTCGGTCGGCTCGACCGGGAACCCATCGCTGTGCGTGATCGTCATCCGGTGCCCCCCGAGAGCAACGGTGAAGATGGTGTCGGAGGCGGCATTGATGATTCGCAGACGAACCTTCTGCCCGGCCTTGGCTCTGAGCGTCTCGGGGTCCGCTGGCGGCCGTCCGTTGATCAGGAAGTGCGGGTAGGTCACGTCTCCGGCGTCGCCCCACGGCTCGGCCTCGTCCATGGCGCCATGGTACCCACCCCCTGATCAACCCCGCAGAGGGTGGGGACTTCCACCTGGCCAAAACCGGGGACTTCCAACTGGCCGTTGACAGACCCGGGGGACTCCTGAGGGCCTCTACGGCCGACGGAAGATGACGGCCTACCTGCGCCGTCAGGGCCTGCAGGTCGCCCACTGCACCGTGGACAGGCTGATGCGTGACCTGGCCATGAACGGGGTTCGCCGCGGCAAGACGCTGCGCACCACTATCCCTGGCCGTGACGGGAACCGAGGGAGTCTGCGCGGGCGGGGTGTGGCGTTGGGTGGATCGGTGGATCGCCCCGGGTTTAGTGGAGAGCGGGTTGTGCCGTCTCGGCGGTTGCCGGGGCGGTGGTGACGTCAGCGTAGTAGGCTTCCTCGTGCTCGGCGGGTGGGATGTCTCCGCAGTGGCCGTGCAGGCGTGAGTTGTTGTACCAGTCGACCCATTCCAAGGTCGCCAGCTCGACGTCGTCGAGGCCGCGCCACGGTCCACGGCGCCAGATGAGTTCCTTCTTGTACAGCTTGTTCAGGGCCTCGGCGGCAGCGTTGTCGTAGGAGTCCCCGGTCGAGCCGACCGATGCCTCGATCCCGGACTCGGCGAGGCGCTCGGTGTAGCGAATGGCGAGGTATTGGGCTCCTTTGTCGCTGTGATGGACCAGCTGTGAGAGGTCTCGATGATCGCGCGAGCGGGTCCAGATCGCGTGCTCGAGGGCGTCAAGCGCCAGGTCGGTGCGCAGCGAGCGGGACACTCGCCACCCCACGACGCGGCGGGCGAACAGGTCCATCACGAGGGCCACGTACACGAACCCGGTCCACGTCGCGACGTAGGTGATGTCAGCGACCCACCGCCGGTCCGGCGCTGCCGCGGTGAAGTCACGCTCGAGGCGGTCGTGGGGCTCGCGGTGACCAGGTGGTGCGGGTCGAGTCGTGCGGGTCGAGCGAGCGTTGGGCACCCCAGACAGGCCCAGCGCGCGCATCCTGCGCTCAACGGTGCACCGAGCGACCCGATCGTCGGGGTGGGCCCGGTTGATCGCCTTCCACATCTTCCGCGTGCCGTACACGCCCATGTTCTCCTCGTGCAGCGCGACCAGACGTTCGTCGATGACGGCGTCACGCACCGCCCTGGCCGAGCGCGGTCGGGACTTGCGGGCGTAGTACGAACTCGGGGCGATCTGAACCCCGGCCTCGGCCAGGACGGTGCAGATCGGCTCGACCCCGTGCTCGTCGCGGTGCTCGTCGACGAACGCATCGACGTCCTTCAGCGGCGGTCGAGCTCCGCCTGCGCGAAATACGCACTCGCCTGCCGCAGGATCGTGTTCGCCCGGCGCAGCTCGCGGTTCTCCTTCTCCAGCTCGGCGATCCGGGTGGCGTCAGTGCTGCTGGTGCCCGGCAGCTCACCGGCATCGACCCGATCACGCTGGACCCAGTTGCGCAACGTGTCGCCGTTGATGCCCAGCTGCTCGCCGGTGAGCCGGCACGCC
>CAKZIH010000387.1 GCA_936931335.1 uncultured Nostocoides sp.
CAGTGTGAGAACTTCCATCCTCGGGAGACCTCGGCCCCTACCTCGCCACCGACGCGCCGACCAGACCTACACCCTCATCTGTGATGAGCCGTCAAACACCGGCTCGAGCCGCTGCTCGAAGGACACCGCCATCGCGCTGCCCTTCGCCATGTGCTGCTCGAAGTTGGCGATCACGCTGTCGACGTCCCAGTCCTCGTCGGGCACCTCATAGGTTGTCCGGGTCGACGATGATGAAGAAGCCGTCATCGCATTCGTAGGTGATCTCGCCCGGCACGGTGGCCATGAGTGTCTCCTTCATCGAGCCGTCCGGCCCGAATGGTGGGGCCGGGAGTTGGCCCAGGTTGGTCAGGTCTGCAACAGGTCGAGGACGGCCGATCGACATACCTGCCAGTCGGGGGAGCCCACGGTGATGACCCCATAGTGGTCGGCCCCGGGCCGCTCGACGAGGGTGCAGCGGTCGCCGGCGGCGATGGCCGCGGCGGCGTACCGGCGCGACTGCTCGAGCGGGACATCCTCGTCCTGGTCGCCGTGCACGAGCACGCTGGGTATGCCGGTGGGCAACACCCAAATGGGCGACGCCAGTGCGTATCCCCCCCCCCGCCGGTCCGAGCCCGGTCCGAGGAAGTCGTCGACCGCGCCGTTGCCCAGGCGTGCGGCGACGGCCGCTTCGAGGTCGAGGACCCCGGCTTGGGCGACGAAACCGGTGAGTGGCACGCGGGGTCGGGCGCCGGGTGCCGCGTCCGGTAAGCGCGGCCGGCCGGCGAGCCAGCCGGCCAGGTGCCCGCCCGCCGAATGCCCCAGTGCGACAACACGGTGCAGGTCCAGGCGGGCGGCCAGTTCGGGCGGAGCGGCGGCGAGGGCGTCGACTGCGGTCGCCACGTCCAGGCAGGTATGCGGCCACCCGCCCCCGTCGCCCACCCGCCGGTATTCGACATTGAGCGCAGCCACGCCGGATGCCGCCAGATCCGCGGCCAGCGGGGTGCCGAGATCCATCCCGTAGCGGGCCCGCCAGAAGCCGCCGTGCACCACCACGCACACCGGTGCCCAATCGTCACTGGACGGTAGGTGGAGTTCGGCGAACTGGCTGGGCTGCGCGCCATACGTGAGCCGCCAGCCGGAGTCGCTGGGTGACCAGCGCGGCTCAGTGGCCGACGGCACCGCAGTGGGATCAGCCACCGGTGGGCAGTTCCTCGTCGGCATCGGGAGCCGCTGCGCCACCCGAACCGACGCCATGCTCCAAGGCCGCGCGGATCGCCTCGACGCCGGCGTCCAGTTCGGCGAACGAGGTGGACAGCGGTGACAGGCCCAGCCGAATCCCGTCCGGCGGACGGAAGTCCGGGATAACCCCCTGCTCCCAGATATGCGCGGTGACCGCGCGGAAGTCCGGGTGGTCGATAGTCACATGCGAGCCGCGGCGGTCGGCATCGCGCGGGGAGGCAAGGCGCACCCCATACGGCGAAAGGTGCTTCTCCGACAAGGCAATCGCCCGCTCGGTGAGCTGAATCGACTTCTCCCGGATGGCCGGCATACCGGCCTCGGCGATCAGGTCGAGCATCCCAATCAGCGGCTGCATCGCGAGCACCGGGGGAGTGCCGGTGAGCATCCGGCGCATGCCGGGCGCGGCGCGATATGGCTCGGTCATATCGAAGGGGTCGCTCGCGCCCATCCAGCCCGGAAGCGGCTGTTGCAGGTCGTCCTGCAGGTCGGCGCGCACATAGGCGAAGGCGGGGGAGCCGGGGCCGCCGTTGAGGTACTTGTAGGTGCACCCGACGCCGAAGTCGACACCCCAGTCGTCGAAGGCCAGCGGCACCGAACCCACCGAGTGGCAGACGTCCCAAATGACCAGCGCGCCGTGCTCGTGCGCCAGCGCGGTGATCGCGGCCGCGTCGGCGAGGAAGCCGGAGCGGTAGGCGACATGGCTGAGCAGCACGACGCTGGTGCGTTCGGAGAGCACCGCGCGCACATCGTCCACGCTCACCCCGTCGTCGTGGCGCGGCTCCAGCCAGACCACCGAGCTGCCGGTCTCCTCGGCAACCCCTTGTGCCAGATAGCGATCAGTGGGGAAGTCCTCGCGGCTGGCGATGATCTCGGTGCGGCCGGGGCGCGCGGCGATGGCGGCGCGCAACAGCTTGTAGATCAGCACCGACGTGGAGTCGGCGACCACGGTCTGGCCGGGGGCAGCGCCCAGGCATACCTCCGCCAGCCGGTCACCGACGCGGAAAGGTAACTCCATCCATTCTTCGTCCCAGCTGCGGATCAGCCGATCGCCCCACGGGCCGGCGATGAACTCGGACAGGCGCTCGCCGGCGTCCGCGACCGGACGCCCGAGGGAGTTGCCGTCGAGATAGGCGACCAGAGCCGGACCGGGATCGAGGAAGCGAGATCGGAAGTGCCCCAACGGATCCGCGCCGTCCAACGCCTCCGCATCCAACGCCTCCGTATCCAGTTCGGCGACGTCCGTTGCGGCGGCATCCGCTGCGGCGGCCGAGGGCAGGTGGGTCATCGCATCTCCATTCGTCCGGCGCTCGCGTGCTCGCCAGGCGACAGTGCCCGGCTCGCCGTCCCCGAAAGCGTATGCCCTGGGTCCGGTCAGCGCAGGCAGGGCGGTTGCCGCCAGATCCTACTTCCGAATAAGGTAAGCCTTACCTTATTCTGCGAGGTGAGCATGTCCCCTGGTTCCTTGTCGCAAGCACTGCGAGCGACGACGCAGGCTGCCCATGAGCGCGCCGAGAACTCCCGGTTCGTCACCCAACTCATGGCCGGCCGCGCCTGCCCAGGAGCGTTCACGGCGCTCGCGGTGCAGCAGTTGGTGATCTATCAGGCCCTCGAGGATGTGCTCCACGAGCACTATGCCGACCACCCGATCCTGGCCGGGATCGACGACCGCCGTCTGGACCGAGTGGCCTCCCTGCGGCACGACCTCAGGCTGCTAGTCGGCCCGGATGTCGAGGTCCGGTTGGTCGACGGGCGCCTGCCGATCGTGCCGGCGGCGACGGCATACGCGCGGGAGCTGCGGGAGCGGCACACCGCTGAAATGATGTTGGCGCACCACTACGTGCGCTATCTCGGGGACCTCTCCGGCGGGCAGATCATCGCCCGGCTGGTGCAGCGGCACTACGACATCCCCGCGGACGCGCTGACCTTGTATCGCTTCGCGGGGATCGAGCGACCCAAGCTCTACAAGGACAGTACCGGGCGGCCTTGGATGCCCTGCGGCTCACCCCGGCGCAGCGCGATCGTGTGCTCGCGCAGGCGGTTCGCAGCTTCGAGCTTAACGAGGCCGTCTTTGCCGACCTGGATGCCGCGCAGCGGCCCCAGCACGCGGCGGCCGGGATCGGCTGACCCGGATGGACTTCAGCGAGTTCCCCCTGGCCCTGACCTGGTCGCTCTTCTTCATCGGGGCGATGCTGCGCGGTCAGGTCATCTATTGGCTGGCCCGGGGTGCGACTATGGGTGCGCTGCGCCGACCCGCCCGCGCCGACAGCCGCCGGGCCCTGGTGCACCGCTGGCTCACCGACCCCTCCGGCACCCGCGGGCGCGCGCTGGTGCATCGCTTCGGGATCCTCGCCGTCCCGCTGTGCTATCTGACGATCGGCGCGCAGACCGTGGTCCTCGCCTTCGCCGGTGCCGCCCGGATGCCGTGGCCCACCTTCACCCTGGCCCAGATCCCCGGCGCCGCGGCCTGGGCCACGATCTACACCATCATCGGGTTCGCCGTATGGGAGGCGGCCCTCTCCGCCCACCCCATGCTGCTGCTCCTGGCCCTCCTCGCGGCCGCCGTGATCGTGGCCGCGTTGATCCGCCGCTCACGGCTGACCGCGACCCGGCAGCGCGAGCTTCAGCTCTCCGGCGGAGCCTCGTAGGGAGAGGGGTTGGGCGCGCCGATGGCGGTGCGCACGGCATACAGCTCCGGGAAGAAGGTGAGGTTCAGCGCCTTCTGCAGGAAGCCGACCCCGGACGAGCCACCGGTCCCGGTCTTGAATCCGATGGTGCGCTGCACGGTGCGCAGGTGCCGGAAGCGCCAGGTCTGGAAGTTGTCCTCGAGGTCGACCAGGTCCTCGCAGGCCTCGTAGAACCCCCACGGGGTGTCCTCGGACTCGTAGATCTGCGTGAAGAGCGGCACGAGTTCGGGGTGGAAGGTCCAGGGCTTGGTGACATCGCGATCGAGGATCTCGGTGGGCACGGCATACCCGGCCCGGGCCATCGCGTGCAGGAAGGCGTCATACACCGTCGGCTCGTTCAGCAGCCGGGTAAGCAGCTCGTGCGCCTCGGGTTCGGAGGTGAAGACGTTGAGCATGGCGCGGTTCTTGTTGCCGAGGATGAACTCGACGGCGCGGTATTGATACGACTGGAAGCCGCTGGAGTTGCCCAGCGAGCCGCGGAACTGCACATATTCGCGCGGGGTCAGCGTCCCCAGGACCGACCACTGCTCGATGAGGGTGCGCTGGACCGCCTTGACGCGGGCGAGGCATTTGAGCGCGGGGCCCGGCTCGTCGGCGTCCAGGTATGCGCGTGCCCCCTCGAGTTCGTGCAGCACGAGCTTGAGCCACAGCTCGGAGGTCTGGTGCTGGATGATGAAGAGCAGTTCGTCGTGGTGCTCGGGCTGGCTCTGCGGGTGTTGCGCCGCGAGCAGCCGGTCGAGGTCGAGGTAGCGGCCGTAGCTCATCGCCTCGTGGAAGTCCGTGCGCATGCCGGGTTCGATCTCGCGGACACCAGTGTCTTCGCTCATCTGTGCAGGCTACGGCCTGCCCAGCAATGTCCACCCGCTCGGGCGCGCCGCCACGGCCCGCCGCCGACCCCGCCCGCCTCCCACGCGGGACCCGGTCAACCGGGGCGCCACGGGCGCGCAGTAATCTCGTGCGGTGGTCATCCCGGTCGGCATCGCGGTCATCGCCCTGTCGCTGCTGTGGATGCTGGTGGCCGCCTGGTTCGCGGCCCGCGACAAACTCATCAACGATCTGGTGCTGGGTCTGGCGGTACTCGTCGAACTCGGCCTGATCATCCTGGCTGTCTTGTGCGTCAAGGGTTTTCGCGACATCCACCCGAGCTCCCAAGGCGCCACCTTCCTCGCCTATGCGCTGAGCCTGCCGGTGGTCCCGCTCTTTGCCTCGCTGCTGGCGATCCGGGAAAAGACCCGCTGGGCCATGGGGGTGATGGTCCTCGGGGCCTTCACCGTCGCCGTGATGACCTCTCGTATCGCGCAGATCTGGAATCTCTATGCCGCTTCGTAACTCCCAGCCGCTTCGTAACTCCCAGGTGCCGTCCCGCGACCCCGAGGCGCAGCCGCAGCGCGCCGGGGAGGCAGGGGAGACGGGCGCCGGGCCGGGCCGGGTGCTTGTCGGCGTCTATGCCGTGCTCGCCCTCGCAGCCACGGGTCGCTCCATCCTGCAGATCACCGAATACTTCGACCGGGCTCCGGTGGCCTATGTGCTATCAGCGCTCGCCGCGGTCATCTACTTGGTCGCCACCGTAGCCCTGGCCACCTCGCGCCGGGCGCTGGCCCTCACCGCATGCTCGATCGAGCTCGCCGGGGTGCTTCTGGTCGGGCTGGCGTCATACGTCTTCCCGGATGCCTTCCCCGACAAGACCGTATGGAGTCACTTCGGCAGCGGGTACGGCTATGTCCCGCTAGTGCTCCCGATCCTCGGGCTGTGGTGGCTGCACCGGACCGCCGGCTCGCGCGCCTAGCCGCTCGCCCGGCTAACGCAGCGCGTCAGCGCGGTTCGAGCACGAAGACCGGGATCGTGCGCTCGGTCTTCTGCTGGTACTCCGCATACGGCGGGAAGGCGGCGACGCAGCGCTCCCACCAGATATCGCGCTCGGCGCCGCTGATCTCGCGGGCACGCATCGGGCGGCTCTGGGTGCCGTCCAGCAGCTCGATGTCGGGCAGCGCGCGCAGGTTGTAATACCACTGCGGGTGGTCGGGGGCGCCGCCCTTGCTGGCTACCGCGGCATAGCTGCCCTCGTGCTCGACCCGCATGAGCGGGACCTTGAGGGTGTCGCCGCTCTTGCGGCCGGTCATCGTCAGCAGCACGACAGATAGGCCGTGCATGCTCGCCGCCGCGGTATCCCCGGCGGCCTCGATGGTCGCGACCTGGTCGCGCACCCATTCGCTGGGGCTGGGTCGATAGTCGCTCATGGTGGGAGAACCTCTCTGCCGCGTCGGCCGGTTGCCCAGCCAGCCTAGCCCGGTATGCCGTGTCCGGGATGAGAGATGTACGTTCCGGTGGGTGGACGGTTGGCTAGCGTCGATCGGGACCCGCCATGAGCTGTCGAGGAGAGCACGATGAGCGACCCCCAGTACTGGGCCTTCGAGACCCGTCAGATCCACGCCGGTGCCGCGCCCGATCCGACCACCGGTGCCCGCGCCCTGCCGATTTACCAGACCACGGCATACGCCTTCCGGGACACCGACCATGCCGCGGATCTGTTCGCGCTCAAGGAATTCGGCAATATCTACACCCGGATCATGAACCCGACCCAGGATGCGGTCGAGCAGCGCATCGCCTCTCTCGAGGGCGGCGTGGGCGCGCTGCTGCTGTCCTCCGGGCAGGCGGCCACCACCCTGGGTCTGCTCAACCTCGCCGAGGCCGGTGACCACATCGTCGCCGGGGCCGCCCTCTATGGCGGCACCTTCAACCTGCTGCGCTACACCTTCGCCAAGATGGGGGTGGAGGTCAC
Organism: uncultured Nostocoides sp.; assembly: GCA_936931335.1. Taxonomy (GTDB): domain Bacteria; phylum Actinomycetota; class Actinomycetes; order Actinomycetales; family Dermatophilaceae; genus Nostocoides_A. The sequence continues at coordinate 6,682 of CAKZIH010000387.1, forward strand.
CTTCGTCGAGGACCAGAGCGACCTCGACGCCTGGCGGAATGCCTTGCGCGAGAACACCAAAGCCGTCTTCGGCGAGACCATCGCCAACCCCAAGGCCGAGGTGCTCGACATCGAGGGCCTGGCCGGGGTCGCCCACGACCACGGCGTCCCGCTCGTAGTGGACAACACCATCGCCACGCCATACGTCATCCGGCCGCTGGAATGGGGTGCGGACGTGGTGCTGCACTCGGCGACCAAGTACCTGGGCGGCCACGGGACGTCGATGGGCGGGGTGATCGTCGACGGTGGTCGCTTCGACTTCGCCGCCCAGCCGGAGCGCTATCCCGCCTACAACCTGCCGGACGAGAGCTACCACGGGCTGCGCTTCGGCCCGGACCTCGGCGTCGGCAGCCCCCTGGGCGCCAACCTCTCCTATCTGCTCAAGGCGCGGGTCCAGCTGCTGCGCGACCTGGGCTCGGCGATTTCGCCCTTTAACGCCTTCCTCATCGGCCAGGGCATCGAGACGCTCAGCCTGCGCATGGAGCGCCACCTGGCCAACACCGCCGAGGTCGTCGACTTCCTGCGCGGGCACGACCAGGTGGAATCGGTGCGCTGGGCCTCCCAGGAGGGTGCCGAGGACAAGGCGCTCGCGGACAAATACGCCCCCAAGGGCGCCGGCGCCGTGATCGCCTTCGAGATCGCCGGGGGAGTCGCGGCCGGCAAGAAGTTCGTCGAGGCGCTCACCCTCCACAGCCACGTCGCCAACATCGGTGATGTCCGCTCGTTGGCCATCCACCCGGCCTCCACCACGCACAGCCAGGGTGGCGACGCCGACCGGCTGGCCGCGGGGGTCACCCCGGGCCTGGTGCGCCTGTCGGTGGGCATCGAGAATGTCGTCGACATCCTCGCCGACCTCGAGCAGGGGTTCGCCGCAGCGTCCTGAGTTCGTCTGCCGCGGCCGGTACGCGGTCCGCCGCCGCGTGCCCGGATCGCCGCGCGTGGCGGCATACGGGCGGGCGGCGAACAACGGCGCACGGACGGCATACGGGCGGGATCTATCCTGGTGGGGTGTCCGAGGCCGCGACCGCCGCGCTGCCCGACGCGCTCCCGGAGATCAGCTATCCCCCTGAACTACCGGTGTCCGCGCGCGTCGGGGATATCGCCGACGCCATCCGCGACCACCAGGTCGTGATCATCGCCGGGGAGACCGGCTCGGGCAAGACCACCCAGATCCCCAAGATCGCCCTCGCCATGGGTCGCGGCCAAAACGGGCAGATCGGGCTCACCCAGCCGCGCCGGATCGCGGCGCGCTCGGTCGCCGAACGGCTCAGCGCCGAACTCGGGGTCACTCTCGGCGACCTCGTTGGCTACCAGGTGCGTTTTACCGACACCTCCAGCACCCGCACCGCGGTCAAGGTGATGACCGATGGCATCCTGCTCGCCGAGCTCCAACGCGACCGCGACCTACGCCGGTACGACACCCTGATCATCGACGAGGCGCACGAGCGCAGCCTCAATGTCGACTTCATCCTGGGCTATCTCAAGCGGCTGCTGCCGCGCCGACCGGACCTCAAGGTGATCATCACCTCCGCGACGATCGACCCGCAGCGCTTCGCCGACCACTTCGCGGCCGACGGCGTGCCGGCGCCGATCATCGAGGTTTCCGGGCGCACCTATCCGGTCGAGATCCGCTACCGCCCGCTCACCGACGACTCCGGGGAGGGCGTCGATCAGGTGACCGGCATCTGCGAGGCCGTCGAGGAACTGTGGACCGAGAGCGGCCACGCGGGCGGCGACCACGACATCCTGGTATTTCTCTCCGGCGAGCGCGAGATCCGCGACGCCGCCGATGCCTTGGCCGGAATGCGGTTGCCGCACACCGAGATCGTGCCCCTGTATGCGCGTCTGTCCGCCGCCGAACAGCACCGGGTCTCTGCGCGCCATACCGGCCGGCGGATCGTGTTGGCGACCAATATCGCCGAGACCTCGCTCACTGTCCCCGGCATCCGGTATGTCGTGGACACCGGCACCGCGCGCATCTCCCGGTATTCGCAGCGCACCAAGGTGCAGCGACTGCCGATCGAGCCGATCAGCCAGGCCAGCGCCCGCCAGCGCGCCGGCCGATGTGGCCGCCTCGCGGACGGGATCTGCATCCGCCTCTACAGCGAAGAGGACTTCGAGGCCCGGCCGGCCTTCACCGAGCCGGAGATCCTGCGGACTTCGCTGGCCTCGGTCATCCTGCAGATGACCAGCCTGCGCCTGGGCGAGGTGGCGCGCTTCCCCTTCGTCGATCCGCCGGACGCGCGCAATATCGCCGACGGGGTACGGCTGCTCACCGAACTGCATGCGCTGGCCGACCACCGGCTCACCGCGGTCGGGCGCACCCTGGCCCGAATGCCGGTCGACCCGCGGCTGGGGCGGATGCTGATCGAGGCCGACAAGCTCGGCTGCACCAGCGAAGTGCTGATCATTGTCGCGGCGCTGAGCATCCAGGATGTCCGCGAACGCCCCGCCGACAAGCAGGCCCAGGCCGACCAGCAGCACGCGCGCTTCCGGGTGCCGGGCAGCGACTTCGGCTCCTACCTGATGCTCTGGCGCTATCTGCAGCAGCAGCAAAAAGACCTCTCCGGCAGCGCTTTTCGCCGGATGTGCAAGGCCGAGTTCCTGCACTATCTGCGGGTGCGGGAGTGGCAGGACCTGCACGCGCAATTGCGCTCCGCGGCCAAGAGCCAGCGTCTCGATGTCGCCCGGCAGACCGCGCCGGCGGACGGCGAGCCGGACTGGGACCGCATCCACCAGGCGATCCTGGCCGGCCTGCTCTCCCATGTCGGCCTGCGCGACGAGAGCACCCGCGACTACCTCGGCGCCCGCGGGGCCCGGTTCGCGATCTCCCCGGGCTCGGCCCTGTCCCGCAAACAGCCCGACTATGTGATGTCCGCCGAGCTCGTGGAGACCAGTCGGCTGTGGGCGCGGGTCAACGCGCGCATCGACCCGGTCTGGGCCGAACGCGCCGGCGCCCACCTGGTCAAGCGCAGCTACTCCGAGCCGCGCTGGTCGCGCTCCCAGGGCAGCGCCGTGGCCACCGAGCGGGTGACCCTGTATGGCGTCCCCCTGGTCTCCGATCGCACCGTCCAGTTCGGCCGGATCGCGCCTGAGCTTTCCCGCGAGCTCTTCATCCGCCACGCCCTGGTGGAGGACGACTGGGACTCCCCGCACGACTTCGTCAAGGCGAATCGCGCTCTGCGAGAACGCATCGAGGCGCTGGAGGATCGGGCGCGCCGCCGCGACATCGTCGCCGACGATGCCCAGGTCTATGACTTCTTCGACCGGCGCATTCCGCCCGGCATCGTCTCCGCCGGCCACTTCGACCGCTGGTGGAAGGGGGAGCGGCGTCACCACGCCAACCTGCTCACCCTCACCGAGGATGAGCTGACCCGTGCCGACGGCAGCGGGGTTGCCGGGCAGGACTATCCCGGCACATGGCGTCAGGACGAGATGGAATTCGACCTGACCTATCAGTTCGATCCCGGCTCGCCCGAGGACGGGGTCACCGTCCGCATCCCGCTCGCCGTGCTCAACCAGGTGCGCGATGAGGGCTTCGAATGGCTCGTGCCCGGGATGCGCGAGGACTTGGTCACGGCGCTGATCCGCGCCCTGCCCAAGGCGATTCGCACCCATTTTGTGCCCGCGCCCAATCACGCGGCGTATGTGGTCCGCGAGATCCAGCCCGGCACCGGGCGGCTCACCGACGAGATCGCGCGGGTGCTCAAACTGCATACCGGAACGGGGGTGGCGCCTGGGGACTGGGATTGGGATCGGGTACCCGGGCACCTGCGGATGACCTTTGCGATCATCGGGCCCCGCCAGCAGGTCCTCGCCTCCGGCAAGGATCTGGACGCGCTGCGCGCCCGGCTGTCCGGCCAGGTGCAACGGCGAATGTCGCGCGCCGGCGCCCGGATCGAGCAGACCGGGCTCACCGGGTGGACGATCCCGGACATCCCGGAGACCTTCACCACCCGCTCCGAGGGCCACGAGATCGTGGGCTATCCGGCGCTGGTGGACGAGGGGGCCAGCGTCGCCCTGCGGGTGCTGCCCACCCGAGAGGCCGCGCTCGCTGCGCACCGGGTCGGCCTGCGCCGCTTGCTGCTGTTGGGCACCGCGCCGCCGTGGAAGCGAGTCCTCGCCGGGCTCGCCAATGCTGACAAACTCGCGCTGCAGCGTGCCCCGCACGGCAGTGTCCCGGCGTTCCTCGATGATGCGCTGGCCGCCGCCATTGACGCCATCGTCACCGAGCAGGGGATCGGGCCGGTGCGCACCGGGGTCGAGTTCGCGCGAGCGTTGCAGGCGGTGAAGACCCATGCCGCCACCCGGGTGCTGACGATCGTCTCGCAGGTGGTCCCGGTGCTCGAGCGGGCCGCGGCGTTGCGACGCCGGTTGGCGAGTATGACCGCGCCGGGGTTGGCCGCCACCGTCGCCGACGCCCGCGCCCAGCTCGACGGTCTGGTCGGGCCGGGTTTTGTGGCCCGAGTCGGTATGGCGCAACTGCCGCACCTCGACCGCTACCTGCGGGCGCTGGAGCAGCGCCTCGACAAGGCGGCCAGCGACCCGGCCCGGGAGACCCGGATACTCGCCCAGCTCGATCCGGTCGAGGAGGCGTATGCCGATCTGCTCGCCGCCCTGGACGCCCCGGCCCGCGCCGCGCAGCCGGTGCGCGAGATCGGGTGGATGATCGAGGAACTGCGGGTGGGGCTCTTTGCGCAGGGGTTGGGCACGGCATACCCGGTCAGTACCAAGCGGGTGCTCAAGGCGATCGCGCAGCAGACCCCCGCGCGCTGAGCGGCGGCGTGATCGAGCGACCTGCTAGGTGGAATCCGCGTCCAGCGGAATCTCCCGGGAACCCTGGGAGTTGTCATGGCACGATAACCCGACCGCCGTTAACCCGACCGCCGATGACCCGAGCGCCGATAACGCGACGCCGATGACCCGGCCGCCGACCCCGGAAGGCAGAACCGTGCAGGACCCCACAGAGTTGTTCCGTTTTGAGGCCGATGCGCCGCTGGGTGACCTGGGCCCGGGTGTCCTGCTCGTCGGGCTGGAAGGCTTCCTCGATGCGGGCAACACCCAGAGCCTGCTCACCCGCCACCTGCTGGAGGCATCCGAGGCCCGCGTCGTCGCCTCCTTCGACCTGGACCAGTTGCTGGACTACCGCGGCCGGCGCCCGGTGATGGTGTTCGAGGAGTCCACCTGGGTCAGCTATGACGACCCCTCGCTGATGCTCTACCACCTCACCGATCGCGACGGCCAGGGCTACTACCTGCTCGCCGGTCCCGAGCCGGACTACCAGTGGGAGCGGATGGTCGCCGCGTTGCGCCAGCTCATCGACCGCCTGGGCATCACCAGCGTGGTCACGGCGCACGGCATCCCGATGGCAGTGCCGCATACCCGGCCGGTGGGCCTGACCGCCCACGCGACGAACGCCCGGCTCATTGGCGAGCGCAATCCGGTCTTCGGTCGGGTGCAGGTGCCCGCGAGCCTGGCCGCGCTGCTCGAACTGCGCCTCGGGGAGGCCGGCCGCGACGCCCTCGGCTTCGCCATCCACGTGCCTCACTATCTGACCCAGACCGACTTCCACGACGGCGCGCTGACCGCGCTCAACGCGATCGTCGACGCCACCGGGCTCAACCTGCCGAATGACGCCCTGGTCACTGCCGCCGCGCGGGGCCGGGCGCAGATCGACGCCGAGATCGCCGGCAATGAGGAAGTGGCAACCGCCGTCTCCGGGCTGGAGCGTCAGTACGACAACTTCATCGAGGCCCAGGACAAGCCCAACCTGCTCGCTCCCGGCGCCGCGCCCATGCCCTCGGCGGACGAACTGGCCGCCGATGTCGAATCATTCCTGCGTTCGGTCTCCGACGACGAGGCCTGAGACCCGGGACGCGTGCCGGTCCGCTCGCTCGCTGAACCGCTCATTTGGCCTCCGACCAGCGCTCAATGATCGCCGCATCGGTGACGAAGCGTACCGGCGCATCACCGCTCCAGCGCCGCGCCGCCTCGGTCAGCGCCTCACCCACCCGGCGTGCGCATTCGTCGGCGTGCTGCTGCGGGGTGTGCACGAGCAGTTCGTCGTGCAGGCAAAGCACGATCTCGGCGTCGAGGTCACGCACGGCCACCCGCACGGTCGACGCCCACGCCTTGAACAGTTCGGCCGCTGCCCCCTGGATGAGCGCATTGCGGGCATAACGCCCCCGGCCCCCGGCATCGGCCGACCCCGCGGTGCGGATGCGCCGGCCGCCATAGGTCCGCAGGTCCTTGCCCGCGCTGCCATGCTCGTATGCGCGGTCGAGGAACCCCATTGCCACCGGATAGGCCCGCTGCAGACCACTGAGCGCCGCGCCTGCGGTGCCGCTGCGCTGCCCATACATGGCGGCAAGGACCGCGACCTTGGCGACCCGCCGCTCCACGCCCAGCCGCTGCGCCACCGGCGCGTACAGGTCGGCGGCCTCGGTGGCCGCCGCGAAGGCGGCATCCTGGGAAACGCAGGCGAGCACCCGGGGCTCGATCTGGCCCAGGTCCGCGCGTACCAGCCGGTGCCCGGGCGCCGCCCGCACCGCGGGGCGCAGGACCGCGGGCAGATTGTGCAGGCCGTTCTGCGCGGTCATCCGCCCGGCCGCCCCGTCGCAGGCGGTCCAGCCGCCGCGCAAGCGGTCATCGGCACCGACATGGGCATCCAGCCAGGCGTAACCGTAGGTCGTGGCGATCCGTTCCTGGGCGCGCCAGGTGAGCAGCGCCGGGACCACCGGATGCGCCTCGCGATAGGGCTCCAGGTGCCATTTGCGGGTCGAGGACACCTCGATGCCCAGCCCCAGCAGCATCGCCTTGACCTGCGCCGGATTGCGCAGGTCCACCTCGCCGAAGGCCGGGGCATGCGCCAGCACCCGGGCGTCGCGTTCGGCGCGCAGCTGCCGCGCGTGGGCGAGATCGCGCGGCCGTTCCCCGGCGCTGGCCGCGATCAGGGACTCCAGCTGGTCCCGGTCCACCGGCAGCCCGTCGCGCTCCAGTTCCAGGCAGAGCACCGCGGCCGCGGACTCCGAGATCGCGCACGCCTGCGCGCGGGGCCCGAGCTCGCCGAGCGCCGCCCAGGTCGCCAGCCCGCACTCGTATGCCGCCCGCGCCCACTCCAGCAGCCGCCCCGGGCTGGTCAACCAGTCGCCGTCCACCGCGTCGGGACGCAGGTAGCCCGCCGCCGTGGTGAGGTCTTCCGCCGGCTGCGGGGCGGTGAGCGCGGCGAAGAGGTCGTCGGGAGCCATCTGCGGTATCTCGCCGCGCTCCAAGCCGTGCACCCGGGCCCAGATCCGGTCGGGATCGGCGCGCCAGCCCCCGACGAGCAGCCGATGGGCCTCCGCCAGATCCAGGATCCGCGCCGGCACCCGACCCCGGGCCACCAAGCCCCGCAAGTCCCGGTCCGCCGACCACACCACGACCCGGTCCACCGTAGCCGCCGCGGCCAAGACCGGACCGGGATCCTGCGCCGAGGCGGTCAGCGCGCTCGCCGGCGACCACCACGCCACGCGGCCGCCACCGCATACCAGAGCACCGAATGCGGGTGGGGGCGCACCGGGGCCGCGAGGCGGCATACCGGCTCGGTGCGTCATACCGCCGACCATACGGACCGGGTCCGACAACCCCGTTGTCACACCGCGCGTGACAAGATCGCCCCCAGCAGCGCCGGCCGCCTGGGGACCTCCCGTGGCCGGGCGCAGGACACGTCATAGGGCGGGAAAAGGAGAACCAGCGATGGGTCTATTCGGGCTTGGCCGCGACGAGAAGAAGGAGCTCGCGGTCACCAAGAGCGCCTTGGAGCAGGCACGCAGCGGTGAGAAGGAGGGCGGCTTCGGCGGTGCCGCGACCCGCTTCATGGAAGGCATCCTGGACACCGGGATCGACGGGAAGTCGCGCTTCGACTCGGCCGACGCGACGGTGCGTGCGGCCCTGGCCAAGCACGACAACAGCGCCGAGGACGCGGTCGACGAGATCGTCAAGGACCACCTGCTCCTGGCCGCGGCCGGTGGCTTCCTGACCAGCCTGGGTGGCTTCGTCACGCTGCCGATCTCGTTGCCCGCCAACGTCCTGGAGTTCTATCTCACCGCGACCCGGATGGTCGCCTCGATCGCCAAGCTGCGCGGCTACGACATCAACCAGCCGGAGATCCGCTCGGCCATCCTGCTCACCCTCGTCGGGGCGGACGCGGACGACCTGCTCAAGAAGGCCGGCGTGGTGGCCACCGGGCGGCTGTCCAATCTCGCCGCTCAGCGACTGCCCGGTCCGGTGCTCATGGTCGTGAACAAGGCCGTCGCCTTCCGCCTGCTGACCACCGCCGGGCGGGGCACCTTGACCCGCTTCGGCAAGGGCGTGCCGGTCGTCGGGGGCTTCGTCGGTGCCGGTTTGGACACCTATCTGCTGCGCCGGATCGCGGAGTCGGCGCGCAAGGAATTCCCCTGTGACCTTCGCCGGTAGGTGGCGGCCTGCGGCAGCCGATTCCTGGCGGGCTCACTCGACCCCGATGACGAGGGTGCTCGCGGCGGCTTCGACGACGTCGTTGGTGATGGTCTGCAGCTCGTTGATTCTCAGTACGCGTTCGATCTGGGGGAAGAGTCGTTCCAGGAGGCGGAAGTTGCCGCGGGTGATGCGGCTGATCGCGGCGATGGCCTGGGCGTCGGTGAAGTCGTCGGGGTTGAGAGTCTTGCTGAGGGTGCGCCAGTGGCGTTGCAGGACGAAGAGGAGCTCGTCGTTGCTCAGGGGGCGGTACTGGTGGGCGAACCCGACGCGGCTGTAGAACTGGGGGTAGTGGCTGAACTGCTTCTCCAGGCCCGGCATGCCGATGAGGATCAGGGCGATCTGGTCGCGGTCGTAGCGGTCCCGTAGGAGCTCGAGCGCGGTGGGGCTGAGACGTTCGGACTCGTCGACGATGACGAGCTGGACGTAGTTGGTGGTGCGCCGGGCGCCGCCCCGGTCCACAGGGGCGCGGCCCGGGGCTTCAAGGTGCTGCTGGATGCAGATGCTGGTGCGCGTGATGATCCGGTCCAGGTCCTCGCGTAGCAGCCGCGGGGTGGTCAGGACCCCGGGGGTGTAGAGGGCGGTGCGGTTCTTGGCCAGGGCGGCGTAGACCTTGGCGTCGTCGTCGCTGCGTGGGCCCCAGGCGGTGACCAACTCGTGGGCTTGGTCCCAGTGGGCGTAGCGGCGGGCGGAGACCGTCTTGCCGACCCCGGCCGGTCCGAAGCACAGCCCGATGGTGCGCCCTCGCCGGACGGAGTCGGCGAACTCGGTGAAGCGGCGGTGCTCCTTGGTCACGATGAAGCGTTCGCTCACCGTAGGTCCTCCTTGTAGACCTTGAGCTTCACCGGGCCCGAGGCTGGGGTCCGTGGCGGCAGTGGCCTGGCACGGGGGTCGGTTGTGTGGGCGCCGACCATGGCGATCCGCTCGTTGATGCCTCGGCGCAGCGCGCGGCGGCGGGCGTTGCGGGCGGCCTGGACTTCCTTGAGGCTGATCTGGCGCCCGTGGTGGTCCTGGTCGACGGCGGCGCACAGGAACTGGTCGTGGTCGAAGACGCGGATCTCGGTGATGTCTCTGGGGTCGTAGCGGATGACCACGGGGCGCCCGACGAAGCCGGCGAGGGTCGGGGAGACGTAGCGCAGGCCCTGGAAGTGGACGCCGTCGCGGCGCACCGTTCTGGATCGGGCCACGCTGAGCAGCAGCCCGTCCAGAGCCTGGAGGCTGTCGGGGGTGCGTGGCAGCCACCCGTCGGCGATCCACGCCGCCCGCGGCGAGATGCCGAGCTCGCTGTGGGTGCGGTCGTTGTAGTCCAGGACGAACGCCCCGACCACGCCGTCCAGGTCGGCCAAGGACAGGGCCGGCGCCGGCCAGCGCCCGGCACCGTGGTGGAGGTGTCCGGGCAGGGTGGTGAGCAACTCGGTGTTGACGGTTCCAAAGAACCGCTCGACCTTGCCCCGCCCCTGTGGTCGGGCGACGGCGGAGTGGATTAGGCGGATGTGCAGGTCGACGGTGGTGCGGGCCAGGTGGTCGCTGGTGAAGTCCGACCCATGGTCGACGTAGAGCACCTCGGGGATCCCGCACATCGGCCACCGTGGGTCGCTCTTGTGCCAGATCGCCTGCCGTAACGCCAAGGCGGTGTTCATCGTGGCCGGCGCGCCGAAGAAGACCATGTACCCGCAGATCGCGCGCGAGCAGTCGTCCATGACGACGGTCAGCCACGGCCGGGCCGGCTTGCCATCCGTGCCGACGAGCACGATGTCCAGCAGGGTGTGGTCGGCCTGCCACATCGCGTTGGGCCGGTCCGCCGCCCGGCGCACCGCGAGCTCGTACTTGTCCCGGTAGGAGCCTGGTCCCTCAAGGGCGAGGGTGACCATGCCGGGGTCCAGGGCGGTGATGATCGAGCGGACGACGCCGTAGGACGGGACCGGCCAGTCGGCGCCGGCGCAGACCTTCACCACCGTCCGGTGGATCGCGGCGATTGGTGGGCGGGGCCGGGTCAGGCCCAGCCCTTCGATCAGCGTGACGAGTTCCGCCGGCAGACGGTGCCCGCCGACGTCCGCCCGCGGTGTCCGGTCCAGGGCGGCCAGGCCGCCTGCGCGGTAGCGGGCGTGCCAGCGTTCCAGCGTGCGCACACCCAGGCCGTGATGCCGGGCCAGCGCGGCGAGCGGGACCTGGTCCTCGACATGCAGCCGCAGGATCTGCCACCGCCCGCCCGCATCCACGTTGCTACACGGCGCTCGTGGCTCGTCGCGGCGAGGCCGGCGCAGCGGGTGGGCGGTTCAGGGCCCGGTAGATCGTGGTGCGGGAAACCCCGAGCACCTCACCGATCTGGGCGACCGTCATGTCCTTCTGCTCATACATCCGCCGGGCCGCCCGGACCTGGTCGCCGGACAGCGCCGAGGGGCGCCCACCGGTGCGGCCCCGTGCGCGGGCGGCCTCCAGGCCGGCGTTGGTCCGCTCCCGGATCAGGTCGCGCTCGAACTCGGCCAGGGCGGCGAAGACGTGGAAGACCAACCGTCCTCCTGGGGAGGTCGTGTCGATCGTCTCCT
>CAKZIH010000388.1 GCA_936931335.1 uncultured Nostocoides sp.
CACCGCACCGAGAAGGGGCGGACTGCCGTATGGCGGTCCGCCCCTTTCGTTGTCACCGCATACGGGCACGACGGGTCGGACCGCCGCCCGGTATGTGGTTGCGCCGCACCCGAATTCGGCGCCCGAATCGACGCGTGGATGCGTGCGCCAGGCGCGCCTGCTTGACGTATGCCGCCGCACGGGTCATCCTCTACGCGTTGCCCGTTCGAGCGGGCGCCCGCACACCTTCCCGGGTGAGTTCGCCCCGGTTTGACAGGTGTGGACAGTCATGCCTTTTTGAGGTAGAGTTTTGCTTTGGCCTGTCTGCCGCCTCCGATTTCTCACCACCGCCGGTGTTCCCGGGCTGATCGCCTGGATGACACCGGCACGTCGTGTCGGGTCGGGGCGACTGCTGGGCGACTGACCTCCTGAAGGCCCGTGGAAGGACCATCCTTGGCTGCCCCGCGCACCACAACCGTCTCAACCGCAAAGACGGCCTCCGGCCGCCTGACGTTCGCCAAGATCCGCGAACCCCTGGAAGTTCCGGACCTCCTCGCCCTGCAGACCGAGTCCTTCGACTGGCTGCTGGGCAATGAGCGCTGGCAGCAGCGCGTCGCGCAGGCCCGCGAGGCCGGGCGCAAGGACACCCCGGACCGCTCCGGCCTGGAGGAGATCTTCGAGGAGATCTCCCCAATCGAGGACTTCTCCGGCTCCATGAGCCTGAGCTTCCGCGACCACCGCTTCGAAGAGAGCAAGTACTCCATCGAGGACTGCAAGGAGCGCGACCAGACCTACTCCGCGCCGCTCTTCGTCACCGCCGAGTTCATGAACACCACTACCGGTGAGATCAAGAGCCAGACGGTCTTCATGGGCGACTTCCCGCTGATGACCGAGCGCGGCACCTTCATCATCAATGGCACCGAGCGCGTCGTGGTCTCCCAGCTGGTGCGCTCCCCGGGCGTCTACTTCGAGCGCACCCCGGACAAGACCTCCGACAAGGACATCTACACCGTCAAGGTCATCCCCAGCCGCGGTGCCTGGCTGGAGTTCGAGATCGACAAGCGCGACATGATCGGCGTGCGTGTCGACCGCAAGCGCAAGCAGAGCGTCACCGTCCTGCTCAAGGCGCTCGGCATGACCGAGGCGCAGATCCGCGAGGAGTTCGCGGGCTATGAGTCCATGGAGCTGACGCTCGAGAAGGACCACATCGCCGGCCAGGACGACGCGCTGCTGGACATTTACCGCAAGCTGCGCCCGGGCGAGCCGCCGACCCGCGAGGCCGCTCAGACCCTGCTGGACAACCTCTACTTCAACCCCAAGCGCTATGACCTGGCCAAGGTCGGTCGCTACAAGATCGGCCGCAAGCTGGGCCGCGACGTCGACCTGAACGACTCGGTGCTGACGATCGAGGACATCGTCGCCACGATCAAATACTTGGTCGCCCTGCATCGCGGTGACGAGACCCTGCCCGGCGTGCGCGACGGGGAGAACATCGAGCTGGTCGTCGAGACCGACGACATCGACCACTTCGGCAACCGGCGCATCCGCAACGTCGGCGAGCTCATCCAGAACCAGGTCCGCACCGGCCTATCCCGGATGGAGCGCGTCGTTCGCGAGCGGATGACCACCCAGGACGTCGAGGCGATCACCCCGCAGACCCTGATCAACATCCGCCCCGTCGTGGCGTCGATCAAGGAGTTCTTCGGGACCTCCCAGCTCTCGCAGTTCATGGACCAGAACAACCCGCTCGCAGGTCTGACGCACAAGCGGCGTCTGAATGCCCTGGGCCCCGGTGGTCTCTCCCGTGACCGCGCCGGTATGGAGGTGCGTGACGTCCACCCATCGCACTACGGCCGCATGTGCCCCATCGAGACCCCGGAAGGCCCGAACATCGGCCTCATCGGCTCGCTCGCGTCATACGGGCGCATCAACCCGTTCGGCTTCATCGAGACGCCCTACCGCAAGGTAGAGGGCGGCAAGGTCAGCGACGATATCCACTACCTGTCCGCCGATGAGGAGGACAAGTTCGTCATCGCGCAGGCCAACGCCGCGCTGAACACCGACGGCACCTTCGCCGAGGAGCGCATCCTGGTGCGCACCAAGGGTGGTGAGGCCATCGACGTCGCGGCCGACGAGGTCGACTACATGGATGTCTCGCCGCGCCAGATGGTCTCCGCCGCGACCGCGATGATCCCCTTCCTCGAGCACGATGACGCCAACCGCGCGCTCATGGGTGCCAACATGCAGCGTCAGGCGGTCCCGCTGGTGCGCAGCGAGGCCCCGCTCGTGGGCACCGGTATGGAGTTCCGCGCCGCCCTCGACTCCGGCGACGTGGTGCGCGCGGAGAAGGCCGGTGTGGTCACCGAGGTCTCCGCCGACCTCATCTCCATGGCCAATGACGATGGCACCCACCGGACCTACCGGATCGCCAAGTTCTCCCGCTCCAACCAGGGCACCTCCTACAACCAGCGCGTCATGGTTGCCGAGGGTGACCGGGTCGAGGAGGGCGGCCTGCTCGCCGACGGCCCGGCCACCGACGGTGGCGAGATGGCGCTGGGCAAGAACCTGCTCGTCGCCTTCATGCCGTGGGAGGGCCACAACTACGAGGATGCGATCATCCTGTCGCAGCGCCTCGTGCAGGACGACGTCCTCTCCTCGATCCACATCGAGGAGCACGAGGTCGACGCCCGCG
>CAKZIH010000389.1 GCA_936931335.1 uncultured Nostocoides sp.
GCCGGCAGCCGCTACCGCGGTGACTTTGAGGAGCGGCTGAAGAAGGTCCTCAAGGAGATCCGCACCCGCGGCGACATCATCCTGTTCATCGACGAGATCCACACCCTCGTCGGTGCGGGAGCGGCCGAGGGCGCGATCGACGCCGCCTCCATCCTCAAGCCGATGCTGGCCCGCGGCGAACTGCAGACCATCGGCGCCACCACCCTGGACGAGTACCGCAAGTACATCGAGAAGGACTCGGCGCTGGAGCGTCGCTTCCAGCCGATCCAGGTGGCCGAGCCGACCCTGGCGCACGCCATCGAGATCCTCAAGGGTCTGCGCGACCGCTATGAGGCCCACCACCGGGTCACCATCACCGATGCGGCCCTGGTCAGCGCGGCCAATCTCGCCGACCGCTATGTGAACGACCGCTTCCTGCCGGACAAGGCGATCGACCTGATCGACGAGGCCGGGGCCCGCTTGCGCATCCGCCGGATGACCGCACCGCCGGACCTCAAGGAGTTCGACGACAAGATCGCCCAGGTGCGTCTGGAGAAGGAGTCCGCGATCGATGCGCAGGACTTCGAGAAGGCCGCCAGCCTGCGCGACGACGAGAAGAACCTGCTCGCCGAGCGTGCGCGCCGGGAGTCGGAGTGGAAGGCCGGTGACCTCGATGTGGTCGCCGAGGTCGACGAGGAACTGATCGCCGAGGTCCTGGCGGCGAGCACCGGCATACCGGTGTTCAAGCTGACCGAGGAAGAGTCGAGCCGGCTGCTCAACATGGAAGACGAGCTGCACAAGCGGATCGTCGGCATGGACGACGCCATTCGTGCGCTCTCCCAGGCCATCCGGCGTACCCGCGCCGGTCTGAAGGACCCGCGCCGCCCCGGTGGTTCGTTCATCTTCGCCGGTCCCACCGGTGTCGGTAAGACCGAGCTCGCCAAGACGCTGGCCGAGTTCCTCTTCGGCGACGAGGACGCGCTCATCCAGCTCGACATGTCCGAGTACAGCGAGAAGCACACCGTCTCGCGGCTCTTCGGTTCCCCGCCCGGGTATGTCGGTTACGAAGAGGGCGGTCAGCTCACCGAGAAGGTGCGCCGTCGTCCGTTCTCCGTGGTCCTCTTCGACGAGGTCGAGAAGGCCCACCCGGAGATCTTCAACTCGCTGCTGCAGGTCCTCGAGGACGGCCGCCTGACCGACTCTCAGGGGCGGATGGTCGACTTCAAGAACACGGTGATCATCATGACCACCAACCTGGGCACCCGGGATATCGCCAAGGGTTCGCTCGGCTTCTCCGCCGGGCCGGACAGCCGCAGCGACTACGACCGGATGAAGGCCAAGGTCCAGGACGAGCTGAAGTCGCACTTCCGTCCCGAGTTCCTCAACCGCGTCGACGACATCATCGTCTTCCCGCAGCTGACCCAGCAGGAGATCGTGGCGATCGTCGACCTGGAGATCGCGAAGCTGGACAAGCGACTCAAGGACAAGGACATGGGCCTGGAGCTCACCGCCGAGGCCAAGGACCTGCTGGCCAAGAAGGGCTACGACCCGGTCCTGGGTGCCCGTCCGCTGCGTCGCGCCATCCAGCGCGAGATCGAGGACGTGCTCTCGGAGAAGATCCTCTACGGCGAGCTCAAGGCCGGCGAGATCGTCGCGGTCGGTACCGAGGGCGAGGGCAAGAATGCGACCTTCACCTTCACTGGCGCCCCGCACGCCGGCGCGATCGACCTGCCCCTGGTGATCGCGGACGCGGAGTAAGCACCCCGCATACGCCGAAGGCGCCCGTTACGACCTCTGGGTCGTGGCGGGCGCCTTCGTCTGTGCCCCCCGTTATTGCCGATGGGCTAGCGGGGTGGGCTCAGTAGGAGTCGTCCGCGCCCTCACCCTGGACGGGGGCGCTCTCGTCCCGGCCGCCGGCTGCCGGGGGAATCTCGCTCAGCGGGGTCTCGTCGTGCTGGGGCAGTTCGGTTGCCTCGTCGGGCTGCTCGCTCATGGCGCCACCCTAGCCCCGGCGCGGGCGGGCGCGGCCGCTAAGCGCGGACGACCTCGAGGCCGAAATCGCGGGTCAGCGCCGCGGCGTCGGCGGGCGCCAGCCCGTCGTCGGTGACCACCACGTCCAGGTCGCTGAGGGCGGCATACCGGAACACGGACTCCCGACCGAACTTGGACGAGTCGGCGAGCAGCACCCGCAGCCGCGCCGACTCGACCATCGCCGCCTTGACCGCGGCCTCCGCTTCGTCCGGGGTGCCCAGCCCGTATGCCGTGGAGAACGCATTGGTGCCCAGGACGGCCACATCGGCGCGCACCGTGGCCAGGGCGCGCAGCGCCCAGTGATCCACGGTCGCTTCCGTCTCCGGGCGCACCCGGCCGCCGAGCAGCGACAAACGCCGGACCCGGGGCAGCAGGCTCGCGGCGATGGGCAGGGAGTTGGTGATCACCAGCAGGCCGGCGCCGGCCTCAAGCGCGTCGGCGAAGGCGGCGGTGGTCGAGCCGGAGTCGAGCAGCAGCACCCCGCTGTCCGGGACGAAGCGTTGTGCCGCCCGGGCAATCCGGGCTTTCTGGGCAGCGCCAGCGGTGCGCGCGGCGACGGGGGTCTCCTGGGCCAGCGATTCCAGCGGCACCGCCCCGCCATGCACCCGGCGCAGCAGTCCGCGCTCCTGAAGCTGGATCAGGTCCTTGCGGACCGTCTCATGGGTGACCCCGAAGCGGTCGGCCAGCGCGGTGGCGCTGACCTGACCGCGGCGGTGGAGTTCGGCGAGGACCTCTTTGTGACGCACCGCGGCCAGGCCGTAGTCGGGTTCGGCCGCGCGGCTCACGGCCGGATCACGACCTTGATCTCGTTTCCGCCGCTGGAGGCGTCGAAGGCGGCCCGGGCCTCCTCCAACGGGAATTCGGCGGTGACCAGATCGGCTCCGCGCACCGCGCCGGAGCGGATGATCTCGATCGACTTGGCGTAATCCTCCGGCACATAGGTGGCGCAGCCCTGGATGCGGATCTGGTTGTCCTGCACCACGATCGCGGGGATCGTCAGGTCATCGGCCGGCACCCCGACGATCGCGACGGTGCCGCCCTTGACCGCGAGTGCGATGGCCGCGCTGATCGTCGACTGGATCGCCACGCAGTCGAAGACCACGTCCGCGCTCTCGCCCAACTCCGCCTGCACCTGGGCCACCACATCCGCGGCGCTCGCGTCGATGGCGGCATCCGCACCGCGGCTCAGCGCCAGTTCGCGCTTGCGCGGATTGGGGTCGGTGACCACGACGCGGCGGGCCCCGTCATACCGGGCGACGGTGGCCATCAACTGACCGATGGTCCCGGCGCCCATGACCACCACGGCCCGATCGCGCAGCGGCCCGCAAATCCGGCCGGCGTGCACCGGGGTGGAGAGCGGCTCGATCATCGCCGCGTCGAGATCGTCCAGCGCCGCCGGTATGACGTGCAGCCGGTCCGCGCGGACCACGAACTCCTGCGCCATCCCACCCTGTTCGTAGCCGCAGCCGAAGAACTGGAGGTTCTCGCAGAGGTTCTCCTGACCGGCGCGGCACTGCTTGCATTCCCAGCACGGCAGGGTCGGTTCCACGGTCACCCGGTCACCGATGGCGACATTGTCCACACCCTCGCCGAGTTCGGTGATCACGCCGGTGGCCTCGTGGCCGGGGCGGTAGGGGATGGGGATCAGCGGGTGGCGCCCGTGCAGGGCGTGGGTATCGGAGCCGCAGACACCGATCAGCGTGGTGCGCGCCCGGACCTCACCGGCGCGCAGTGTGGCGGCGGGTTCGCTGATGACTTCGAGGCTGTCCAGGCCGGTGACGACGACGCGACGGATCTGACTCATGGCTGGCTTCCTTCGGGGGTGGGGTCGGTATGGGGGCGGAGTTTGCGCACACGGATGCCGGCGCTGCCGCGGGTGCCGGGCTGCGGATCGACGGTGGTCGGGCACAGACAGGACGAACGCCCCCACGCCAGGGCGCGCGCCATCCGTTGCGTCGGGTCGCCGGGGGCGGCCAGCCAGCCGGCGAGGAAGGCGTCGCCCGCCCCGGCCGTGTTGACCGGGGTGAGCGCCGGTCCGCTACCGTGCAGGGCCCGTTTGCCGTCACTCCAGACCGCGCCCGCGGCGCCCATGCTCACCAGCACTTCGCTGCCACTGGCGCGGGCCAGCCCGGCGGCGGCGTCGGCCACGGCCTCGGGGGTGGCCCCGGTCAGAGTGGGGTCGCCGGTCAACTCGGCGAGTTCCAGGTCGTTGGGGGCGATGAGGTCGGCGCCGGCGTCCAGGGCGGCGCGCAGCGCCGGGCCGGACAAATCGGCGGCGCTGGCGTAGCCGTGCTCGCGGGCGAGGGCGAGTATGCGGCATACGGACTCGGGGGCGATGCCGGGCGGCAGCGAACCGGCCACCACCAGCCACCGTTCACCCGCCTCGGATGGGGTGTCCAGGGCCGCGACCAGGGTCGCCAGGGTGCGCTCGAAGTCGGGCTCGGCGAGCGGAGAACCGGGGCCGTTGACCTTGATGGTGCGGCCGTCGGCCAGCAACAGGCTGGTGTTGATCCGGCACTCGCCGGCCACCGCGACTCCGCGATGAGCCAGTCCTGCCGCGTCCAACAGGTCGCTCAGGTGCCGGCCGGTGCCGCCGGCGGTGGGCAGGACCGCGCGGGTGGGTACCCCGGCGGCGTGCAAGTCGAGCGAGACGTTCACGCCCTTGCCGCTGGGCTCCAGGGTCTGGGTGCGGGTGCGGTGGATGTCCCGGTCGGTCAGTGCGTCCTCCGCCAGGGCGTAGGTGAGGTCCAGGCTGGGGTTGAGCGTGAGGGTGACGATCATCGGGGCCGGCCGACGAGCCCGGCGAGGCGTTGGGCGACCTCGGCGATGGCGTCCCGGGCGGGGGCGAGGTATTTGCGCGGGTCAACGGCCTCGTCCTTGGCCAGGCGCTCGCGGACCGCGCCGGTGAAGGCGACATTGAGGATGGTGCCGATATTGACCTTGACGATGCCCGCGGCCACCGCTTTGTGCAGCAGATCATCCGGGACGCCGGAGGAGCCGTGGAGTACCAGCGGCACCGGAACCGCCGCGGCCAGGGCGCCGACCAGGTCGAGGTCGAGCTTGGCGGTGCGCTCCACCATGGCGTGGGAGCTGCCAACGGCCACCGCGAGCGCATCCACCCCGGTGTCCGCGACGAACCGGGCGGCCTCGTCCGGATCGGTGCGCACCCCCGGTGCGTGGGCGCCGTCCTTGCCGCCGACCTCACCGAGTTCGGCCTCCACGAAGAGCCCCTGGGCGTGGCCCCAGTCAGCGGCGGCACGGGTGGTGGCGACATTGTCCGCATACTCCAGGGCACTGGCGTCGAACATCACCGAGCTGAGCCCGGCGTCGGCGCACTGGTGCAGCAGGTCCTGGTCGTCGACGTGATCGAGGTGCACCGAGATCGGGACCGCGGCGGCCGCGGCCACCTCGCGCGTGGCGGCGGCGATCGGGCGCAGGTGGCCGCCGTGGAAGCGGACCGCATTCTGGCTGAGCTGCAGGATCACCGGCACCCCGGCGCGTTCCGCTCCGGCGGCGATGCCCTCGGCGTGCTCCAGGGTGATCACATTGAATGCCGCCACGCCATGCCCGGCGCGGGCGGCCTGGGTGACGAGATCGGCGGTGGTGGCAAGCGGCATACGGGCGAGTCCTTGGGGTCAGCGGGCGGTCGGCGCCGCGTCGAGGGTGGGATAGGTGCCGGCGGCGAGGCCGGCGAAGAGGGCGGCGCCCCGGCAGCCGGCTTCCGCAGTGGCGGCGAGCCGGTGGGGCCCGAGGAGTTCGGTCTTGGCGGCCATCAGGGCGCTGCTGTGGGTCCAGCCGCCGGCCACGACGAGGTCCCGGCGTGGCCCGGTGGCGGCGGTGAGGCGGTCCCCGAGGGCGGCGGCAGCGGCGGTGATCGCGCGGGGGGCGGCGCGCCCCACGTCCCCGGGGGGGGCGCCCGGGTTGATGG
>CAKZIH010000390.1 GCA_936931335.1 uncultured Nostocoides sp.
ATCTGGCCGCCGATCTCGCGGGCCTGGTCGAGGGTGGCCGGCTGGCCGCCGGGGCGGTATTGGTCGTGGAGCGCAGCACCCGGTCCCCGGAACCGACCTGGCCGCCGGGGGTGAGCGGGGAGGGGCGACGCACCTACGGGGAGACGGCACTGTGGTTCGCCCACGCCGACGATGAGCCTGCGGTAGTGGACGCCGAGGAAGCGCAGTCCGACAAGAAGGTGCAGGCCGCGGACCCGGGCCAGGCCGGTCCCGGCTTGCTAGGTTCGCCGACGTGACCACACGCCTCGTCTGTCCGGGCTCCTTCGACCCGGTGACCATGGGCCATCTGGATGTGATCCGCCGGGCCGCCGCCCTGGCCGACGAGGTGGTCGTCGCGGTCCTGCACAATCCGGCGAAGGCCGGGGCCTTCCCGGTGCCGGAGCGGATCGCCTTCATCGAGCAGGCGACCGCCGACCTGCCGGGGGTGCGGGTGGCGGCATACGCGGGCCGGTTGATTGTCGACGTATGCCGCGAGCTTGAGGCCACGGCGCTGCTCAAGGGCCTGCGCAGCGAGTCCGATTATGCGTATGAGGTCCCCATGGCCCAGATGAATCGGGCGCTGACCGGCATTGAGACGGTCTTCCTGCAGGGGGACCCTGCGCTGGCCCATGTGTCGAGCTCCCTGGTCAAGGAAGTCGCCGGGCTCGGTGGCGATGTCAGCGGCATGGTGCCGGACGCGGTCCGCGACGCGCTG
Organism: uncultured Nostocoides sp.; assembly: GCA_936931335.1. GTDB lineage: Bacteria > Actinomycetota > Actinomycetes > Actinomycetales > Dermatophilaceae > Nostocoides_A. The sequence continues at coordinate 734 of CAKZIH010000390.1, forward strand.
CTCGCTCGTCGGCCTCGCCGCGACTGACGATTTGGGAGGCGCACCGGGCGGGGCGTAGCATGGCTCCTCGGTCTGTGCCCATCCCGGCGCGGACTCTTCCCGCATCCCATCCCTGGCTGGAGCCATGTCCCGTCTCGATCCGCGTTCGCCCACGGTGTTCGGCACCGTGGAGTTGGGTCGTCGGCCGGGGTCCATGGTGGAAACCCAGCGCACCCTCACCTTGCCGGAACCGACCGGCACCGAGGTGCTCGCGGTCCCGGCCGGCGCGCCCATCGAGGTCGAGGTGCGGATGGAGTCGATGATGGAGGGGATCCTGGTCACCGGATCCGCTCGGGCCACCGCCGAGGGCGCGTGCGTACGCTGCCTGGAGCCGCTCACCGTGGCCATCGACGCGCCATTCCAGGAGCTCTTCGTCTATCCCGAGCGCGCCGCGCATTCGCGCAAGACCGGCGCCATGGACGAGGACACCCCGGAATATGAGGTCATCGACGACCACATCGACCTTGGTCCGGTCGTCGTGGACGCCGTGGTGCCCACCCTGCCGTTCCAGCCCGTATGCCGCCCCGACTGCCCCGGTCTGTGCTCCGAGTGCGGCTTCCGGATGGCGGACGACCCGGACCATGCCCATGAACTACTCGACCCGCGTTGGTCGGCGTTGGCGTCTCTCGCCACGTCCGACGGGTCGGAATCACCCCAAGAGAAGAGGAACTGACGTGGCTGTCCCGAAGCGGAAGACTTCGCGGTCCAACACCCGCTCCCGTCGCGCCAACTGGAAGGCGACTGCCGTCGCCACCACGACCTGCCCCGCGTGCAAGGCGCCGGCCGTGCCCCACCAGGCGTGCCCGTCCTGCGGTGTCTACAAGGGCCGCCACTACGGCGCCGCCGAGCGCACCGAGCACCAGGGCTGAGTCCCGACTCACCCAACCGTTCAGCAGGATGCGGCGGTCCATCGACGAACTCCGCGACCACGTCACCGAGGTCTGCGGTATTTCTGTCGACGGACCGCTGCTCTTGTTGGCGCTGACCCACCGCTCCTACGCCTACGAGAATGGCGCCCTGCCGCACAATGAGCGGCTGGAGTTCCTCGGGGACTCGGTCCTGGGGGTGGTGGTCACCGATCACCTCTACCGGACCTTCCCGGACCGCAGCGAAGGCCATCTGGCCAAGCTGCGTGCGGCCACGGTCAATATGCGCTCCCTCGCCGAGGCGGCCCGCACGATCGGCCTCGGCGATTTTTTGCTGCTCGGGCGCGGTGAGGAGAGCACGGGCGGCCGGGACAAGAGCTCGATCCTCGCCGACACCACCGAGGCGCTGATCGGCGCGGTCTTCCTCAGCGGCGGCCTGGGCCCGGCCACCC
>CAKZIH010000391.1 GCA_936931335.1 uncultured Nostocoides sp.
TCGCCGGGCTCATAACCCGGAGGTCGCAGGTTCAAATCCTGCCCCCGCTACCACGCGAAGTCAGGCCCGGAATCTCAGGATTCCGGGCCTGATCTGCATTGCGGACCGGTTAGGGCACCCTGTATGTCACCCCCAGTGTGACCCACGCCACGGATGGATCGCGCCCCGGTGGGTGTTACATCAAGGGAACCCGGATGACCGACTCGGCGACGACGCCCAGGATCGGCCCGGTGCCCGCCGCCGATTCGGCGTGGCGCATCCAGTCATTGAGGAGCATTGCCCGTATGTCGCTCAGCCCCACCGCCGCCAGTCCCCACCATGTGGTCATCATTGGCTCCGGATTTGGGGGGCTCTTCGCGGCCCGTGCCCTGAAGAAGGCGCCGGTCAAGGTCACCCTGATCGCGGAGACCACCTCCCACCTCTTCCAGCCGCTGCTCTACCAGGTGGCAACCGGGATCCTCTCCGAAGGCGAGATCGCCCCGAGCACCCGCGAACTGCTGGCCCGGCAGAAGAACGCCCGCGTCCTGCTAGGCACGGTCACCGGAATCGACGCCGCGGCGCGCACGGTGACCTCGACGGTGCTGGGCGAGGACAAGGTCACCCCATACGACTCCCTGATCGTGGCGGCTGGTGCCGGGCAGTCCTACTTCGGCAATGACCACTTCGCCGAGCACGCGCCCGGCATGAAAACCATCGATGACGCTCTGGAACTGCGCGGTCGCATCTTCGGCGCCTTCGAACTCGCCGAACTCGCCGAGGACGAGGCCCAGCGTCGGCGACTGTTGACCTTCGCGGTCATCGGTGCCGGGCCCACCGGCGTGGAGATGGCCGGTCAGATCGCCGAGTTGAGCCGGCGCACGCTCAAGGACAACTTCCGCAGTTTCGACCCCGCGGACGCGCGCATCGTCCTCCTCGACGCCGCGCCGGCCGTGCTCGGTAGCTTCGGCGACCGCCTCGGCGGCAAGGCCGCGAAGCGACTGGAGTCGATGGGCGTGGAGATTCGCCTCGGCGCCAAGGTCATCGATGTCGACATGGACGGGCTGCGTTTCGAGGACAGCAGTGGCAGCCACCGCCTCGAGACCGTCACCAAGGTCTGGGCCGCCGGTGTGCAGGCCGCCCCGCTCGCCGACACCCTGGCTCAGGCGACCGGCGCCACTCAGGATCGCGCCGGACGGATCCAGGTCCGCGACGACCTGACGCTGCCCGACCACCCGGAGATCTTCGTGGTCGGCGACATGGCGAGCCTGGACAACTACCCGGGCGTCGCCCAGGTTGCGATCCAGGGCGCCGAGTATGCCGCCCGCACCGTCGTCGGCCGGCTCGAGGGCCAGCAGCCCCAGGGGCGGTTCGTCTACCACGACAAGGGATCGATGGCCACCATCTCCCGGTTCAGCGCGGTCGCCTCCATCGGCTCGCTGCGCCTATCCGGATTCATTGCCTGGGTGCTCTGGCTGGTCATCCACCTGCTCTTCATGATCGGCTTTAAGTCGCGACTGACCACCTTGCTGCACTGGGCGGTCAGCTTCCTGGGCCGCGGTCGCGCCGAGCGGGCCGCGACCTTGCAACAGGTGATGGCCCGCAACCTGCTGGTCAAGACCGGCGCGCACGCCGAACTCAATTCGAGCCCACGCGCGGCGGGGGAGTAGTCCGGCATACGGGCGCCGCGGGCGGGTGCTCGGGCGTCCGCCCAGGCGCACACTTAAGGTGAGCGCATGCCGCTGGACTATCCGATCCACGAACGCACGCTGGCCAACGGCCTGCGTGTGGTTGTCTCCCCGGACCACACCGTGCCCACTGCCACGGTCAATATCTGGGTCAATGTCGGATCTCGGCACGAGGTGGACGGGCGCACCGGGTTCGCCCACCTCTTCGAGCACCTGATGTTCCAGGGCTCGGAGAATGTCGCCAGCGGCGAGCACTTCTCCTTGCTGATGAGCGCCGGGGGCCGCCTCAATGCGACCACCTGGTTCGACCGCACCAACTACTTCGAGACCGTCCCGGTCGGGGCGCTCGACTTGGCGCTGTGGCTGGAGGCCGACCGGCACGCCCGGCTGTTGTCCGCGGTGACCCAGGAGAACCTGGACAACCAGCGCGATGTGGTCAAGGAAGAGAAGCGCCAGCGCTACGACAATGTGCCCTATGGCAATGCGATGACCGACATCTACGCCACCGTCTTCCCCGACGGCCATCCCTACCACCACCCGACGATCGGGTCGATGGCCGATTTGGACGCGGCGAGCGTGGCCGACGTGCATACCTTCTTCCAGGCGCACTACCGGCCCGACAACACGTTGGTGACCATCGTCGGCGATGTGGAACCCGATGATGCCTTCGCCCGCGTCGAGCGGTACCTGGGCGCCATACCGGCTCGCACCGGGGCGACCCGGCCCAATCTCGACCAACTGGCTCCGCTGACCGAGCCGTCCCGGCTCGAGGTCCTCGGTGACGTCCCCAGCGACCGGCTGTATGTCGCTTTCCGCCTCCCCGCGGACACCGACCCCGATTTCCTCGCCGCCGGCCTGGCCCTGGAGGCCATCGGCGGCCTGACGATGTCACGCCTGGTGCGCCGCTTGGTACGCGCCGACCAGCTCGCGCTCTCCGTGCAGGCGCACGCGATGGGCTTTGTCGACGGGGTCTCCCTGGGCATGTTCTCCATCGATGTCGCCGAGGGGGTCGAGCCGGCGGTCGTCGAGGCGGCCTTCGTCGAGGAACTCGCCACCTTCGCCCAAGAAGGCCCCACCGAGGCGGAGCTGGAGGCGGCCCTGGCCCAGTCCGAACGCTCCTGGCTGCAGGCCCTTGCCTCCCAGGAGGATCGCGCGGACATGATCAGCCACTATGCGCTGCTGCACCGCGACGCCGGGCGCATCAACACCCTGCTCGACTCGCTCTCCGCGATCAGCGCCCACCGGGTGCGCGAGGTCGCCGCCACCTGGCTGGCACCCTCGGCCCGAGCCGTGGTCGCCTACCTGCGCGCACCGGAAGCCGAGGCCGCCTGATGACCGAACAGCTCACCCTTGGACGCCCCGAGGTCACCCCGCCGGGCCGGTGGGCCTTCCCGCTGCCCACCACGCATGCCTTGCCCTCGGGCTTGACCGTGCACGCCTACCACGTGCCCGGCCAGTATGTGGTGTCCGCCCGCCTGGTCGTCCCGATGACGACTCGCGACGAGGCCCGGGACAAGGAGGGTGTCGCCCAGCTGATGACCCGCCTGCTCGATGAGGGCACAAGCCAGCACACCACGGAGGAGTTCACCGAGGCACTGGAGCGCCAGGGGATCGCCTTCGGTGCCGGGCTCAGCGACGGCGGCATGCACGTCGATATCGATGTGCCGCAGCGTCGGCTGGCCGAAGCCCTGGCCCTGATGTGTGCAGCGAGATCGGAAGAGCACACGTCTGAACTCCAGTCACGCCAC